>JBJEAY010000032.1:0-3706 GCA_051869575.1 Prevotella sp.
CACATTAGCAATCAATTTGTTAGAAAATATACAGCATTTCCGGACAGTCCCTATATAACGGCGAACAAAAGTGATGAAGTCAGGAAATATTAGTCATTATCTCTTTCTTCTGGTGGCAACAGATAATCCGAGGCCTTTTCTGATGATATGGCCGACTTGCCCGTCTTGCTCTCCAACTGTTTGCGTGCGGCGGCAGCCACACTTCCACCTTCCTGTGCCACTTGTGCACTCTGCTTGAAACCCTTGGGATTCTTTTGCCGAGAGATTTCTGTGGTCGATGCTTCTGCCAGCATGTTGAGAGCCAGTTCCACGTTGGTCATGTTGTCACGAAGGTTTTCTTTCTTCAATCCCTTATGACGCTTGTACTGTCTGGTGGTCATGCCGCTCCATTCATGCGTAATGATGTCGGTCAGCGTGGCATATTCCACACCCTCCTTCACACCTGAGCGGTTCCACTCGTCAGTCAGTTCCTTCCGTACCTCAATGCTTTTCACCCTTCTGTTTATCCATTGGTCGCTATAACCCAAACGCTTGTAGTCGGCAATGGCCTGTTCGATACTCATCTCAGGGTCCTGCATCTGTTCAAGGCGCAGCGCTGCCACCTGTGCCATCCATCTTTTGAATGGTTCAGCCTTGGGAGAGGGAATGGACTGTATAATCCGGAAGATTCCTTTCGTATCGGCAGTCATCTCCTTATGCCTCTTGCCATCTTCGCTGACCAACGGAACCAGGGTACAAATTGTACCCCAGTTGGCCTTGAGACTTTCGTCCCTGCTTTTCATTCTTTTGATATATTGTTTGGGGTCTGCGCTATCCGTCAGCACAGCCACCACGTCAACAATAGAGAAGTACCATTTCTCTTCCTTGTCGTCCCATATGGTGCGGACTTTCCGTTCCTCAAACAATTTTATGATTTCTCTCTTGGTCATATCTTTGTTCCTTTTGAATATTTGCAATCATCCATCAACTCCAGAAACTTGTATAACCCGAACTGAGCCTGCCCTTCATCTCCTTCAACTTGGCAATCGAAACGGATTCCACAGGGTTCTCCTCACCAGCTATTTCACTCAGCCCATCCTTGACGGCATCCATCAGGTTGTCAAGCAGACTCTCCTTTACCTTGGTGTCATCACCCTCAATGCGGGAAAGAATCTTCATGCTCGTTATCTCATCGAGAGCTCTGGCTATGACGTAGCCTTGCGGCAGGTCGTTGCCGTCCTTGTCCTTGCTGTAGGGCAGGTTGTTCACGACATAGAGCAGGAACTCGTTGCGTGTGCGGTATGCCACCTTAAATGGCGTGCCCTCCAATATATCGTTCAGCTTGGCAAGATAACCGATAGCTATGTCACAAACATCCTTGTTGTCGCTATATACGTCCACTCCTTCCACGGCTGTGCCCACCAGCTCATTGTTTCCAATTTTCCCGATTACTTCGTGTCGCTCTGTCAAGCCTCCATACAGATCCACCTCGTTCATCTCGATGGTCATAGCACGGTCAAGCACCTTGCGTGAGAAAGAGAAGGTGGTCTCGTCCATGTTGACCGTTCCTATCACAATGAGGTTTTGGGGCAAAGAGATGCCTTCGTGCATAAATTGCTTGTTCAATGCAAACATTTTCTCGGTAGGACACTCAACAAGCAACTCTTTTACAAGATTCTTATACCACTCTTTTGGGATAAGTTCGCCAGTTTTCTCATCACGTTCGTGTTCATACTGTGCATATATAATTGGGTCTGTCACAACCATATCCTCTTCATTCCTCTTTCGGGATTCCACGACACTGAGATATTCTGCAAAATACTGTTCTACGGGAGCAAGGTTCATCTCGTCAAGACATAGGAAATAAGGAGTGTCAAGGTCTTCCCATGCCTTTGCCACGAACTTCAGGAAGTCGCCTGCCACAAACTCCGCCTTTCCGCTTACACGGCTCACATAACCTATCAGCTCGCCAGAGTCATGCCAGTTTGGCTTCACCTGCACCATCTCAAAGTTCTTTGGCTTTTGTGCCTTAAACTCTGCGCTACCTTCATCCCAACATGCACGCGCAAGTTCTCTCACTATACGGCTCTTGCCCGTGCCGCTTATACCAGCCAATAGCAAGAATGGCTTCGACTTGATGGCCGTAATAAAAGGTCGGTAAGTCGAATCCTTCAAATTGTCGTCAACAACAATCGAAGCCTGGTAAAAACCACACTGTTTAAAAAAGAAAGACCGAGCATTGATAAAACAGACGTAATGAGATATTGCCCCAGACCTCCAGCCTTGATTTTTTGAATTATCATGGTCAAGAAATGCTGTGTCCTCCAATAAAGCATTGGCGATTTGCTTCACCTCTTCCGGGTTAATTACGTCATACATGGATTTAATGTGTTTCCATTTCTCTGGTGCATAATCAAACAACTTTTCAGTTTCAAGAAATGACAAAAAACTATCAACGGCTGTTCTTCCGAGATTAAAACCATCGCCTGTGCGTCTTGCTGAACGTGCAACATTTGCAAGATAATATCTAAATTCCGCTTTAATAGCTTCTCTTCTTGTATTCACATTATCCATATTATTCTATTATTTTTCTAAGTTTCCCACAAACTTTCCAGAGTTACCAACTAAATGCATTATAGTTACCCACTATCTTATGACAGCCTTGAATCCTTGACGGTAGAAACCTTCTGAAAGTCCTCCACAGCCAGCGAACAAGTCAATGAATGTATATTTCTTTTTTGCCATTTTGTCTATTTTCGATAATCATATTGAAGTTATTGTCTGGTACAAATTGTCTAACAGTTTCTCATAAAGCAAAATTCTTTGACGAATTTTTTTTATCTTTTCGTCATCAAATGATATTTCATTACCATCTATCTTTGAAACAAGATTTTCTGTACCGTTAGTATTTATTCGGCTTTGGGAATGTGCCAATAGATTTCTTGTTCTAATTATATCTTCCAGATATTCTTTATAGAATGTAGTTTCAATGCCATATTCCTTTATAGAAAACCCAATACGCTCTATTATCTTATTTATTGTTCTCGTCTTCCGTGAAGAATCAAATGCAAGACTAGTAATAATATTCTCTTTAGACTTTGTTCGTATTTTATGTGTACATTTTTTATCACAACTTGCTGACTGTAGTAGTTTCTTACGATAATCCTCCTCTACTTGTTTCAATATCTCATCAAAGAGAGAATCTGATTCTTCTGACTTGTTTTGTACAAAATAGTAAAAAGATATATCCTCCATTTTTTTATCCAATTCGCTTGTCTCAGCCATAACAAGCCCTCTTAAGCTATTTAAGTCTTGAGTTTTCTTAATAAGAGTATGTATTACCTCGCGCACTTTAAATTCAAAATCATCATTATCACGACCTGAACAATACGCTCCATCTATATCGTATTTAGCTAATTCTTCACGTACTGCTTTTTCTCCGTTACTAGAGTAAAAAAGTACTTCTGTAAAAACAGATTTCTTGCGAATAGCATCCATTAACTTTATACTTGTGGTGCCATTGGCCAATGACATATCCGCAATTATCAAATCGTACATACTATATAAAATAGTATCTATATTCGAGTCATCAACTTCATTACGGGGTTCGACAAAATTAAACCCAAAATCCTCAATTATATCTTTGACAAATGCCTTTTTTGTTGAATATGAAGAGGCATTATCCTCAAACCATAAGATTCTATAATCTATTCTCATAATGAAATCG
>JBJEAY010000033.1:0-3694 GCA_051869575.1 Prevotella sp.
GCCAAATCTCTTTCACGGCATAACGCAACTGTATCATAAAAAAATTATTTCCTTGATGCATAGTAACTTAATGTTAGAAAGGAAATCGTACGATGGTTAATAGAAAGCAAAGAATATTTTTTACATGCATTCTGCCGGAGCATCTTATTGCGAAATATGGATTATCGTTTGCCGCGTGTAACTTTTCATTCAACCTGATGAGTGGTGGCGGATTTGCAAAGGTGTTATCAACTATGCCACTGTATGTGGGTGGCGAAATGGACAAGACGGCTTTTGAGGACGGGCGCTTTGAACTGATTTATGATAAGATGCGCAAGAAAGGGGGCATATGGCAGAAGATGGCGGCCTTAAAAGAACAGTTGGTCATATTTGGAAAGATACCAAAAGAAGCTTCGATATGGTTTTATAACTTAAACATACTGAATGCTTTATTGTTTTTATTGCTAAAAGCATTTAAGCCTTCGGTGCTACTCCATGTGATAGTGCTGGATTTTACGCCGGCAAAAAGTTGGAAACGGCAGAATTATTGGTACTTGAAGCTTATCAATAGTGCGCATGGCCGTATTTGTTTGGCAAACTCTCCTCTGTTCAAGCAAACGAACTCTGTGACTCTGCCAGGTGTGGTACCTGCCAATAATGAGGCCTTTCCGCTGATAGTGAAACCTGCTTTGTCGTTTCTTCTTTCGGGCGTGCTATTGCCAGAAATCGCTCAGCTGAAGATGGTGTTGAAAACATTTGCTGAACTGCCGCAATGTGAACTGCATATCACAGGAACGAAGGGCGATGAGGATTTGCTGAAAGAATATGCCGAAAAATACACGAACATTCATTGGCATGGCCAAATACCTTACGGGGAATATTTGACGCTGATGCATTCCGTCACTTTCCAGTTAAGCACACGAAACCCGGAGATGCCTGAGAATCAGTGCAATTTCCCTTCAAAGATTATAGAGTCATTGCTGCACAATAGGATAGTAATATCTACTATCGAATATGAACAAATGGAGGGAGTAAAATACTTCGTAACAACGTCGCAGCCTGATGCTTTCAAACAGCACATTGAAAGTATCTCCAGGCTTGGTAATGACACGTTGTTAGAGTACGCCAATCAAGGAGCACTTGTGGCGGAAAAATTTTCGACCAAAGTGTGGGATGATACAATGACTGGAATAGAAGTTGAAAAATGAAATTAGTGTTTTTTTCCCTTATTCTCAACAACCATCAGGCGAATGTGGCTGATGAGTTGTGGGAACAGACCGGACACCAATATTGCTTTGTGGAGCTTGCCAATCTGAAGGCGGAACACAAGAAGGGGGATACGCGCAATTATGATACTTGCCCCTATCTGCTTCGTGCGTGGGAATCTGGAGCGAACTGGCAAAAGGCCATGGAGCTGGCACGTACAGCTGAATGCTGTGTGTTTAGCGGTGTGCAGGCTCTTCCTTTTCAGAAAGAGCGGATGAAGTTGGGGTTGCTGAGTTTCGACATGAGCGAGCGATGGCTGAAACAGGGGATAAAGAATGTACTATCACCTGCTATCAGCAAGATGTTTTGGGCGTATTGGTTTGGCGGCTGGAAGAATAAACCG
This sequence comes from Prevotella sp., assembly GCA_051869575.1. Classification (GTDB taxonomy): domain Bacteria; phylum Bacteroidota; class Bacteroidia; order Bacteroidales; family Bacteroidaceae; genus Prevotella. The sequence continues at coordinate 1,589 of JBJEAY010000033.1, forward strand.
CTGTATAAACTTTGCTGTAGTGCATTTGCTGCAGGAGATCACCATAGGCTTGGCATGTACAAAGGCAAGTGCTTCAAGTGGGGGTATTTCACAGCCTTGCCGAAAGTGATTTCAATTGGTTCAAAAGAGCGAACTGCTGACTTGAATAATTCGTGTGAAAGCGAAACCTATGTTGAAGCATCCTCGGATGTTTCCACATCAGGTATCGCACCACTTATGTGGTGCAGTAGATACCTGATGTGGAAACATCCGGAGTTGCCCATATTATTAGCCGATAGATTGAAGGCAAAAGGTTTCCGATTCCATCTTGATATGTATGGCGAGGGAGATTTGCGCGAAACGGCTGAACGTAAAGTGAAGAGTTTAGGACTTGATGATGTAGTTGTGTTTCACAACAACATTCCCAATGACATATTATTGGCAGAAATGCATGAGCACGAGATTTTCCTGTTCACCTCTGACAAGAACGAGGGGTGGGGAGCTGTGGCAAACGAATCAATGTCTAACGGCTGCGTGCTGGTTGGGTCTGATGCTATGGGAAGTGCTCCGTATTTAATTAAAGACGGTGAGAATGGGTTTATGTTCAAAGGTCCTAATAGGACTTGCTCTTTTGAGAATCCAGATATGACTGCACTTGACTCGCTTTGCGGAAAGGTGGAGTGGCTGCTGGAGTATCCGAACGAGCGGAGAAAGATGCGCAAAAATGCTCGGAGGATTATGGAAAATGTGTGGAGTCCGCAAAATGCGGCCCAATCACTATTGCGACTGATAGAAGACTTGAAAAAAGGCAAGGGAACTTCGATAGAGGAGGGTCCTTGCAGTAAGGCGTGATTTTATGGGACAGGAAAGAAACCTATGGATGGATATTGCCAAGGGTATCACGATTGTGCTGATGGTGCTGGGGCATACCTCGATACCTGATATGGGGTCAAGATTCATCTGGTCGTTCCACATGCCGCTATTTTTTATTGCCTCGGGATGGATGACCAACTGGGGAAAGCACCCCTGCTTCGGAAAGTATTGTAAAAAGAAAGCCAAGAGCATCTTGCTGCCATTCGCGGTGTATTCCGCTGTCGTTCTGCTAATCTTTGAATGCCTGATTGGGGGGGGTATTGCGGAGCGTTGGTTGACACATGGTTGGGAGGCTTATGCTTTGTGGTTTATACCCGTGTTGTTCCTCGCTTTGATGGTAGGATGGCTGGTGTTAATGTTTCCGAATAGATACTGGCGATATGGGGCGATGGCATCATTACTGGTTATTGGTTGCACGTTGTCATACAGTTGCTGCTATTTGCCATGGAGCCTGAGCTCTGTGCCGTTTGCGAGTTTCCTCGTATTGCTCGGGGCTGAATTGAGGCGGTTGCAGCAAATGATAGATGAGCCGAGGCTGTGGTTGCTGGCAGGTGGTTTTTTCGTGGCATCAGGTATCTCGCATTTCTGGCGGCTGGATATGTGCTTCAATAACATTCTCCCGATTTTTCCATTGGTCTTTGGAGCAGTAGCCGGTACACTAATGATGTTCACGCTCTCTTCGTATATAGCCCGATACACAAAGTTGTCCGCTTGTGTTTTGCAAGCAGTGGGGCGTGAAACGTATGCAGTGGTGGCTTTCTCACAGATTACCATCATGCTACTGAATCAATATTTTACGCTGAATGCAGCACTTAAATATGGGATACTCGTGATAGTGCTTGTATTGTTAGTGAACTTGAAGAATACTATTAACAGGGTTTTGAAATTTAAACTGTTGTAGATAAATGAGGTATAAGAGCAGCGCATTTTAAATGCTCTTTGGGAAGTCCAAAACCTTATTAAACAATAACTTATTTTTAATTTATGCGGATATTATATACTATCGCCGATTTCGGAACGAAGTCGGGCGGTACAAGTACGTGTGTCTATGATTTGGCGAAGTATACGAATGCTGAGGGATGCCTTACCGAGGTAGTGTCATTGAACGTAAAAAACGAAAAGGATGACTGCTTGATTGGTGAAAGTGAGAAGTGGATAAAAGCCTTGCCTAATGATGCCATTACCTCGTTTCAATATTCGTCTAATCTTAAACATTATATTGGTGAAAATATAAATCATTTTGATTTGGTAGAT
>JBJEAY010000034.1:0-3691 GCA_051869575.1 Prevotella sp.
ATTATATATAATAGGGAATGTTTCATGGGCGTAGGCGTTTGACTGAGAATTTCTTGACGAATCCCAACATGAAGCGATGGGAATAGATATGAGACTTGAGGTCGTTGACATGCGACTGCTGTATGTCGGCGAGATAGCCGAAGCGCAGGGTGGTATGGCTGCTGACGTTGATGTCGGCCATGAGCTGATGGCGCATGGTGGGCGACGAGATGAAGGTGGTGGGCACGACGTTATGGTCGTAGTTGCCACGATTGAATATCTCATAGTATGACTGTCCGTAGTTGGGCGAGAACATCACACCTGCGAGCGGCAACTGCACCTCGTAGCGCAGGGCGGCATTGCGTGAGAAGAGGCGGAAACGGTAGGAGGCGGCACCCGTGGGCATAAGATTGAGAGAGAATCGTGCCTGGGCGGGATTGTTGCTGTTGTAGGTGTTGTAGATGAATCCTAAGTTGACGGCAGCCATTCCTCCCGCTTCGAGAGTGAGACGTGAGGACAGGAGACTCCACCGACGCAGGCGACCGATGAAGAAGGTGTAGTCGCCCTGCAACTCATCCACCTGGTCGGGACGGTCGTTGACAAAGGCGATGTTGGCCTGATGCTCCATGAGGGTGTGCCACGCGCGGTCGGTGCGGGCACGGTCGGTGGTGTAGAGATAGGTGAGACCTGTGCCCGAGAAATGCTCCTGCGAGAGATAGGTGTCGAGGATATTGGTGGAACCCACGCCCACCTGATAGGTGGATGTGCGCACCACCTCCTGTGCCGTCATCGACATGGGGACGACGGCAAGCAATAGGGATATTATCTTATACTTCATCATCGGGGAAGAGATTTAGTTGACCTGTTATTTCATCCCTCACGCGCTGTTCGCTCTTACCGGCATCGGGGTCGAGGTTCTCATCATCCCCTGTATCCTCGCCATCACCCTCGTCCTCGGCAGGAGGCTCGGGCCATCTCGTGGGCTCAAGTTCCTCGATACTCTCTATCTGCCATGTGGTGATGCGCTTGCCCTTGGCCTTGAAGCCCTTGACGGCAATGAATTGCTCGGCGTCGATCTCAAGAGGCTCGCGGAAGGCATCGTTGCCGCCGAAGGTGACCTTGACGCGTGGATATACCTGGCACGAAAGCAGCACCTGCTTGCTGGCGGGATTGTCGCCAAGATAGTTCTGCTTGCGCTTGGTGGCCTCCATCTCAAATCGCTTCATATAGGGATAGCCGGCATTGTCGGCATCGAAGAGCACTGCCGTCCACACCTTCGAGGGGTCGTATTTCTCGATGATGGCGATATTGTCCTCATAGTGGTTGTTGGCGTCGAAGTTGGTGAGATAGTAGTTGCCGTCCTTGAGTATGACGAGTATCTGGTCGTCGTCGTAGAACTCGCCGAGCAGAGTGCCGTGGTCGTCGTAGTTGAGACGGTTGACATCGGGGTCGAACCACACCTTGCGTCCGCCGAGGGTGGAATGTCCGTGACTCTTGAGACCGATGCGGTGGATGGATTTCTTGGTAAGCAGATTGCCCTTCGACGAGCGTCCCTTGATGAGTATCTGCGAGAAGTCCTTGTCGAGGAAGATGGAGCCCTTCTTCACCTCAGAGGGTTCGAGTGTCACCTTGATAATCTCTGCCTCGCCGTTGGGATTGGCGGTGAAATACACTACCCTCGACCCCGGAGTGCCCTGGGTGAGGTCGTACTCGCGGTCGCGGGTGACACTGGTGACATTGAATCGCTTGATGAAGTAGAATCCCTTCTTGCCGTCGCGATACACCACATTGTATATCGTGCGCTGGTCGTTCTTCTTGAACACACCCACGTGCAAGATGTTCTTGCCAACGAATATCTTGTCGGCCACCTTGATGACCTTGTACTTTCCGTCCTTGTAGAAGATGATGATGTCGTCGATGTCGGAGCAGTTGCACACGTATTCGTCCTTCTTGAGTGCAGTGCCGATGAATCCCTCCTGGCGGTTGATGTAGAGCTTCTCGTTGGCCTCGACGACGGTGGTTGCCTCGATGGTGTCGAAGTTGCGTATCTCGGTGCGGCGGGGATGCTCGTGCCCGTACTTGTCGCGCAGGAACTGGAACCAGTTGGCTGTCACCTCCACCATATTTGCCAAGTCGCGGTCGATCTGCTCAATCTCCGCCTTGATGCGCGCCATGAGTTCGTCGGCCTTGTCCTTATTAAACTTCAATATGCGCTGCATCTTTATTTCGAGGAGTTTGAGGATATCATCCTTGGTCACCTCGCGCACGAGTTGTGGATAATAGGGAGTGAGTCTCTCGTCGATATGCTCGCACACGGCATCCACGTTGGGGGCCTGCTCAAACTTGCGGTCCTTGTATATCCTCTCCTCGATGAATATCTTTTCGAGCGAGGCGAAATGATACTGTTCAAGCAGTTCGGCCTTGCGTATCTCAAGTTCCTGGCGCAGGAGGTCCTTGGTGTGATCTACTGAGTGGCGCAGCACGTCGCTGATGGTGAGGAACTGCGGTTTGTTGTCCTCTATCACACAGCAGTTGGGCGAGATATTCACCTCGCAGTCGGAGAAGGCATAGAGGGCGTCGAGAGTCTTGTCGGACGACACTCCCGGGGCGAGGTGTACCTGAATCTCGACCTCGGCGGCAGTGTTGTCATCCACCTTGCGCGCCTTTATCTTACCCTTCTCGATGGCCTTGAGGATAGAGTCGATGAGAGTGGTGGTGGTCTTGCCGAACGGTATCTCGCGTATGACGAGGGTCTTGTTGTCGAGTTTCTCTATCTTCGCCCTCACCTTTAGCGTACCGCCACGCTGTCCGTCGTTGTATTTGCCCACATCGATACTGCCCCCGGTGGGGAAGTCGGGGTAGAGCTGGAAGGGACGATCGTGGAGATAGGCAATGGCGGCATCGCATATCTCGCAGAAGTTATGCGGCAGAATCTTCGACGAGAGTCCCACGGCAATACCCTCCACACCCTGCGCCAACAGGAGCGGATACTTCACTGGCAGCGTGATAGGCTCCTTGTTGCGACCGTCGTAGCTCATCTGCCACTCGGTGGTCTTGGGATTGAACACGGTGTCGAGGGCAAACTTCGACAGTCGCGCCTCGATATATCGGGGAGCGGCAGCACGGTCGCCGGTGAGGATATTACCCCAGTTGCCCTGGGTATCCACCAGCAGTTCCTTCTGCCCCAACTGCACAAGGGCGTCGCCGATAGAGGCATCGCCGTGGGGGTGGAACTGCATGGTGTGTCCCACAATGTTAGCCACTTTGTTATAGCGTCCGTCGTCCATGCGCTTCATCGAATGGAGGATACGGCGCTGCACAGGTTTCAGACCGTCCTCGATATGGGGGACGGCACGCTCGAGTATCACGTATGATGCATAATCGAGGAACCAATTCTGATACATCCCGCTGAGATGGTGCACAGCCGAGGCATCAAATCTGTTCACTGGTTTGTAGTCGGAATGGGCACCACTCTCGGTGGCGTCCATCATCTCATTGTCTTTTGTTTCGTCACTCATCTTCTCACAAATTTCCCACAAAGTTACGGCAAAAATTTGAAATATGCAAAAAAAAGTAACTCTTTTAATTCTTTTTGTAGTTTTAACGCAATATTTTTTGGTTTTTCCAAAATAATAGCGTAACTTTGCACGCTGATTAATGTATTACTCAACTTTTGCAAGTAGGGGTAGTTAAAGTAGTTAAGGAAGTTAAG
>JBJEAY010000035.1:0-18888 GCA_051869575.1 Prevotella sp.
ATCATACAGGTTGAAAAAATGTCTCGTTGATATAGACAATTTTGAACACCCTACCATAGAGGGCTCCGACTATACCTTCCTTATGCCCTCATGCAAGGGCATTTCCATCGAGGCTATTGTCGGTGCCGAAACTGGCGTCCACTCGGTTATTGCAGATGCCCAGCCCTCTGATTATTACGACCTCAAGGGCACGCGTATTAACGGCAAGCGACACCCCGAAGTGATTATATCCCGACGGGGGAAGTTGTCACGAAAGATTCTCAGTCGTTGAGATATATGAAAGGCTATCGTTGAGACAAAAGAAAGGCTATCTTCGTTATATGAAGATAGCCTTTCTTGTATCATGTTGCAAGCTGTCAAATCATCTTTAGCTAGCTAACAAAAGATCTTTTGCCTTCTAACAAACGTTCTTCTACTTGCTTGCAAAAGAGATTATAATTACTTCACTACAATCTTCTTCTTATTCCAGATATACACTCCGGGACGAAGACCAGAAGTAGATGTAGCCTTCTTGCGTACTGTCACTCCACTAAGAGTAGTGATGTCCGAGGCAATATTACTATCCACTGTTATTCCGTCAATGCCTGCGGCATATTCCTCGGCAGTGATTAGGGGCAGTTCATCAGCTGTGCCAGCTGGCACTTTCAGATAGGCTGTATTTGCCTGTATTGCTCCCGAAGGCCTGAACATCAGATAAGAACTTACAAAATCTGAAGCCGACTTCTTAACGAAACCTGGCCGTCCGTCACTACATACACCGAGCACTCTCATTGTTTCCGGGTCATAAGCTACATAATCTTTATGGAACGCCGTTCCATTGGCAATGCAGAAATATACACCCGTAAGGGCATTTGAGGATGGACGTTCAGCATCATTCTTTGCTATGTCAAGTCGATTTCCCGAAGGAGTCTCCGACGGACAAAGAAAAATCACGGGGGTGGATGCCGGCACGGGACCTGTTATCTCCTGAATTACAACCTTGCCGTCTGCAACTTTCTCAGCATAATATACTTTCATACCCTCGGCTGAAGGAGCAGGAGTAAATCCAAAATCCGCATACATAGTTGCATAATATTTTCCCTCTGCAATGACAGTCGGTTTTACTCCGAAATAACAATCACCTGTTGAACTGACCGGAAGAATGTTCCAGAACCAGTTTGCACTTGTACCATTAATTGTTAGTTCGCCAACATCCTTATATACCTTGGATGTGACATCGCCAAGTCTGTATAGATTACCTTCGCTTGCACAAAACTGATACCCCTTATTATTTTGATATTTTATGCCAAGTTCACGTTGCATTATCTGATACGTACTTGTACCCTGTCCACAAAGGTTATACTTATCCATCATAACACCACCTATTATACCTTGGCCAGCAAAATCGAAATAGACAATAGTTGAAGGGTCACTCGATACCATATCCCACGACTGGAAAGTGCGAGTGGCTTCGAGGTCGGCATCCATAGTTACTAATTGAGAATTGCTCTTATTGTGGATTATGCTAACATATCGGCCGGAGGAAACGTTTTGAGCACGATAATAACCGCTACCGTTTAACTGAGCCTGTATCGGAAGACACGAGCAACCCAATAAGATTGCGGATGCGATAATTAATTTTCTCATGGCTTTGTATATTATCAAATAAAAGTCGGTCTCTACCTAAGTATGAAATACATAGGAGGAAGACCGACTTAGTTTGTTTATACTATATTACTGCTTAATTAGATCTTATCTTCAGCGATACAGATAGTAACACGGTTCATATCGTTGTCGTTGAATGGCTGAACGCGTGAACCCTTAGAAGACTTGATGATGCGGTCGCGGGCAACACCACGCTTAATAAGCTCAGCCTCAACGACGTCAGCACGACGAGCGGCGATACGATCGTTAATCTTGGCTGAACCAGTACCGCGGTCAGCATAACCTGTTACAGTAACAGTTGCCTCTGGGCACTCCTTCATGTAAGCAGCAACCTCGTCGAGCTTCTTGAAGCCCTCAGCGTTGATGACATTCTTACCGATGGTGAAGAATACCTCGCGGCGGATAGAAGTAGCCTTCTTCATGAACTGAGAGTCAGTTGTCTTAGCAGGAACCTCAACAATCTTCTCTACGATGCGCTCTACGATCTTCTCCACTGGAGCGGGAGGAGTGATAGTGCGTGTAGAATAGGTCTTACCTATGTTATAGCGTACACCAACGAGAGCATTGAAGTACCAGTCGGCATTGCCTGCCTTCTTTGAGTTGTAAGCATCGCTAAGAACGTTAGCATTAGCCTCGATACCGATTGACCAAGCATCGTCGATGCGGAAGTCAACATTGGCACCCAAGCGACCAACGAAGCGTACCTTTGTTCCGTCCCAAACTTTGTCGAAGTTCTCAGAACCATGGTTGTGCTCAGCGGCAGTAGCAGCAAGAGCAACAGCATCGTCATTGCTGAAACCAACGTTCAGACCGATACCAGCCAACAGACCTACGTTAACTGTGCGGTTGGGATTGTAACCACAGAGAGCGTTAGAGAGGTTAAGAGTTCCGTCAACCATAGGAGCGATATACTTCCAGTTGTACTTCTCCTTACCTACCTTTGCGCCATCAGCCCAGCTGTACTCGTTGATACCACCCTTGCTCTGCCAAGCATTAACAGAGAAGCGGGCACCCCAAATCGGAGAGAACTGACGACCAACACCAAGCTGGATGTTCGGAGAAATAAGGTCTCCAAACTTCACCTCACCCAGGGTGTACTGGGCACCAATCTGACCCTGTACGTACCAATGAGGATTGAATACGTATTCAGTCTTAGGTGCGTCCTGTGCATTGGCAACGAGACAACTCATTGCCATTACACCTGACAGAAGAATATTCTTAATTTTCATAATATGTATTCAGTATTTAAAATTCCTTTTTATGTGTCAATTACTTAACCTCAACGTAGTACTTCTTGTTGCGCACCTGTCCGTAGAAGTCAATAGCGTCATAGTTGATAGTGTACTTACCGGGCTTAGCAGTGAAGATAATCTTGTTCTGTGCACCGTCAATAACACCACTTACATTAACCGAACCACCTGCGCCTTCTACACTTACGTGCTTCTTCCATGCTGGAGCAAGCATTTCACCTGTGTAAGAAGTAGCTACGAGAGTGATAGCACCCTCAGACTGGCCATTGAGGTTGAAACGTGTAGGAGCAATTGAAGACTCGCTCAAGCGACCAGCACCGTTTGCATCGCTGTACAACATAACTGGCTGCAAGAGAGCGTTAGGATTCTCGGTAATCTTGTTAACCTTAGCGATAACCTGGTTCAGACGAGCGATAACGCTGTTGTTAATCTTGTCGATGCCACTCTGAGCCTTGTCAAGAAGGTCATTTACATTGCTCAACATACCACCAACGTTGTTATTAATCTCGTCAATCATGTTGTTGAATTCATCCATTTCGATAACAACCTCGAATTCCTCTTCCTTGTCTGGACCAAGGACGATAGTCGCATGAGACAAATCAATTTCACCTACAGTAACAAGACCTTCGAGGATATTAACCTCAACATCAACGATAGTCTTAATCTTGTTACCATTATTATCCAAGATAAATTCTCCATTATCATCCTTCAGGTAATCCTCTGTCTTAATAACCACAAGTTTAGATTTATCAATATCTACACTTGGAGCAGGGATACCATTAATTGTAGCACCTTCTGTATTTGGAATCGTGACTGTGATATACTTCTTCATTGGGTCGAGGTGCTTCAAATTCTCCCAAGTAAACTGGTAGTCAGCAAGGTCGATTCCGAGAACATCCTGCAACTGAGGAATTGACTTAATAGTAAAGCCCTTACCCTCGAGAGTGTTAAAGCTCAGAGGCTTGATTGTTACAGCAGCGATATCAAAAGGAGATATGTAAGACTGTGCACCATCCTTGCCATACTTCACGTTGACTCCATAATACTGGTCGATAGCGTTAGCGAAAGTCTTGTAGATAGTACCAACAGCGTTAGTGATATCCAAGCTCTCCTCACGACGGAGTGCACCAAGTACATTCTTAGCAACTGAAGCAAGCTCATCCTTGTTGACGTTGATCTTAGCCTCAAGAGGATTGTCGAAATTAGCAGTAGCAACATAACCACCAAGGTTGTTGGTAGCCCTTGTTGTAACAGGAGTATTGTCTGCTGCAAGTACGAGGCTTCCATATCCAGGAGCGAAAGAACCGTCACGACCTACGAGACGACCGATATTCCAACCCTCTGCATTGATGTTAGAAGGATTGATAGTAAGATATACGTTTCCACCATTAGCAGAAGCAGCAACCTTCTCTCCAGAGTTGATTATCTGCCACTGGCCATTCTCCTCATAGAACGGAGTATTTTTAACCTCGTCACCTACGAAACCTGCAAGCACGTAAGACTTCAGACCGAACGGAGTGTTCAATGTACCGAAGATAGGATTCTTAACCATATCCACCCGTACGCCTGTTACGAGGCTGTCAATCTTATCATTGAGGAGTGAATACTGACCAGCGAGCAATGCGCACTTGCTTGACAATGCCGCGATGCTATCATTCATGCCTGCAATCTTGTCAATCTCTGCAAACAGCTCAACTACATTTGAGATATTCTGCAAACCAGAGTTCGCAAGAAGAGTATTCAAAGTATTAAGCAACTCTGTTGAGAATTCATCTCCTTTCTTAACATAGTCAGCGAGATTTGCCTTTGTTACAGCATCCTCAAGATTCTCACCGAACAATGTCTTAAGAGCAGACATATCACTGCGAAGACTACTAATATCATCCTCTGTCACGAGATCCTTAGCAAGCAGAACATCAAGATTATCCTTGATAGATTGAACATAAGCCTGCTCAGCAAAGATGAGTTTCAGGTCATCCAAGCTTGGGCATGAGCATGTTGCGATGTTGTCGATTTGCCTCTGCAAATCAGCGATTGCATTATCAACCTTGGTATTCAAGGCATCTACTACACTCTGGTCAGCCTTACCATTGAGTTTAGTATTGATGTCGCTCTTAAGTGTCTCCAAAGCAGTGATCTGCTCCTGAAGTTTGTCTGAAAGTCCTTTGACGTTGGCATTGGTCACAGCAGCCTGATCACCGTCATAGTCCTTACAAGAAACGAATGTGCTTGCGCCACCCACGAGAAGGGCAGACATAAGCAAAATACTAGTTAATTTTCTTTTCATCTCTTTTAAAAATTAAAATTAGACTTATTAATATTAAATTGTTTATTATTTATTGTCTTTGTTATTTTATACGTATATACTATATATCATTAATGAAATTCGGGGCAAAGGTAATAATAATTTTTGAAACAAACTAATTTTTTTCCAACTTTTTTCAAAAAAATATTCATTTTGTTATATTTGTCACCTATTCTGCCCTATTTTCACTCTTTCCCTATACCTTATTATATATATATTAGAAATTCACACCAATGTTCAGATAGAAACAAGAGTTGTGGGTTTTCTCGAAAGCATCACGGCCGATATTGGCAAGACCAAGCTCGTATGAAAGGTCGGCATAGAGCATCTGGTATTCAATGCCACAACCGAAACGAAGACCGCCATCGAAACGCTTGAACAGGTCGCGAGAGAATGCCGACTCGATGGTGCGGTCGGTGTGACGCTTGATCTTTCCTCCCACGCCATAGGCGAGATAACCGCCGGCGAAGGGCTGGAGGGAGAACTCGCCATCAAGGTCAACACAATACTTCACGAGGATAGGCAGTTCGAGATAGTTGAGATTGAAGTCGATATCCTGCTTCTTATTGTTGCGTCCGCCCTTCTCGGTATAGAACAATCCCGACTCAAGATAAACGGGAGCCGAAGGCGAGAGCTGGAAACCTATAACGGCACCAATGTTTAAGCCGGTGCGACTGCTGGGACCGTCATACTTGTCAAGCTCGGAGTTATTCACCGTGGCGAATCCAAGTCCGAGACGCAGACCGTAGTATATCTCATTGCCATCGAGAGTATGGTTGTTATAGCCTCCATTATATGAAGGCCTCTCGGGGCGTCCGTTATGATAATTCTGCGCCATCACAGGCATAGCCATGGTTAAGGCGATTATTGAAATCAACCAAGTTAATAATCCTTTTTTCTTCATTTTACAATCTTGTCTTGAATTAATCACGTGCAAATATAGTATAAATAATCTAAACAACAATGCTTTTAGGATAATTTAACACCGATAATCACTGATTTATTGACCTGAGGTGAGGGTATTTATCCGAAAGACGCTGTTTTTGCTCTATTGTTCGGGCAAGAAAGGAGCAGTAGGCATCGGAGTCGGGATTGAACGGCCTATGGGCAAGTGCTTCCTTTATTGGCTTCCACTCGCGAAGATATTCACGTGTGGAATCACTAAAGACAATGGCAACAAACCTCTCCCAAATATAATCCACCGCCTGCTGGGAGGGATGGAGCATGTCGGGAGCATAAAAGCGATAGTCGCGCAATTCGTCGTTTATGATCTCGTAGGCAGGAAAATAATACACTCCCCCTGCCTTGCCGAGGTCGCTATCCCTCAAGAGACTATCCACGGCAAGAAGCAATGTCGCCTTGGAGAGTTGACTGGCATGATAGCCATACTTGGCATAGCGTATGGGAGAGACGGTAAGGATTATCTTGGTGAGGGGATTGCGACTGCGCAAGACATCTATAGCCTTGAGCAAACTGTCGCGACACTGACCGATAGTCAGTTGCTCCTCCTGAAAAAGAGTCTGCGGACGCTTCTGACAGTTATCCACTATCTCGCCAGTGGCTTTCTCGCGATAGACATGATTGGTGCCAAGCGTGATGATAGCCACATCCACCGCATCGCCGTATCTCTCCACGGTATGTAATATGCTCACAGGATTATACATCACACCGTAAGGGTTGACATCTGCAACGAAAGCCTCGTCGCGAAACTTGCGTCCGAGATGGTCGGCAAAGCACGAGCCAACGGTGAGTATCCTGTGCTCCGGCCCAATGCAGAAGTCGGGAGCGGCAATATCTACAACGGTTCTGAATTCCATCTTAGCTTCTTGAAATATGAAATCTTAGCTTCTTGATATTTGAAGTCCCTTGCGACTGAGTGTCATCTCCACAAAGCGCGCATTGGGAGTGGTGACATTGGCAGAAAGAATCTGCTTGATGCGCACAGCCGCCTCGGGGTCTTTAGCCACCATATACAGATAGCCTCCACCGCCAGCACCGGGGAGCTTGTAGCCAAGACAGAGGTCATCCACCATATCAGTGATACTGCGTACGGCATCGGGATTGGTGCCGCTGTCGAGCAGTTGGTTCTGTTGCCATGTGGTGCGAACGAGCTGACCCATGCGACAGAAATCCTGTCGCTGAATGGCATCATACATATCGAGGGTATGCGCCTTCATCTCGCGCAGCAGACGGAGTTGTCCGTTGCTGTTGAGGAACATACGCCGTACAATCTCTGCCAGGATAGTCTTGGCAGTGCGCGTGATACCAGTATAATAGAGCAGATGACAAGAGGCATATTCGGGTTGGGTGAACACGTCGTCAGGCATCCACCTCACAAGCGGTTGCTGATTGAATCCCTTCTGCGTCTGTAGCAGTTTGACACCGCCAAGCACACCTCCAAACTGGTCTTGCCAACCGCCGCCGGTGGTGAGCATCTGTTCGAGGACGAGCGTGCGCTTGCCTATCTCGCTCTTGTCCCATGCCAATGAGCAGAAATCACTAACGGCACCGAGTACCGTGGCAGCGAGAATACTGCTCGTACCCAATCCACTGCCCGCGGGAATAGCAGAGAGCAGGGTGAGTTCAATACCACAACCGAAGGCTTCGAGTTGGGCACGCAGCGTAGGATAAGCGTCGGCAGAGAAGCCCGGGAGGAATCCGGCGAGAGCGAGAGCCGCCTTGGGAATAGAGAACGGACTGCCCACCTTATTATAATCAGCAAGCTGCTCAAAGGTATCCACCACCTCGACGGCACCAAGGTCGATACTGCGAAGCACAATATGCGGTTCGCTGCACGGACGAACGTAGGTCTGCAGGGGCGGCTGCCCGTTGAGTTCGATGGCGAGATTGATGACATTGCCGCCTTCCATAAGGCAGAACGGCGGGGTGTCAGTCCATCCGCCGGCAATATCAATGCGCACCGGACTGCGCGCCCACACTATCTGGTCTGTGGATACCGACATGCGTGGCATCTGCTTCTCGGCAAGGACAGTCTCCGTTAGCCCATGTTGCAAGAGGGAGAATGCCGCCTCGCTGTTGCCACGGAACATGGCATCCTGGATGCGCGTGAGCAGGGGGGCATCGTCGGGTAATGGGGCAGGCATGGGGATATCCATCTCGCTAAAATGGCGGGCGGCATCCTCGAGGTCGAGCTGATAGAAGACGCTATGTCGCCAGTTGGCGGCAAGGGCGCGCCAGTTGGCGCGCTGGAAGGAGCGGCGCTGTGCAAAGAGGCGCACGAGGTTGGCTTCGGTGGAGAGGGCCTCGGCGGAGAGGAGGCGAGGAGGCCCCGCAGCAAAACTGCGGGGAACGGTGGCTGGAGCCGGGGGAGATGGGGGAGCGGGGGTATTCGAGGGAGATGGGGGAGCGGGGATAGATGGGATAGACGGATAGACGGGGAATATGGGGGCCTGCTGCGCGGGACCCGCGAAGCGATCGTCGATATTATAGCGGCGGATGGCATATTCGCTATCGCCTATGGGGACAACATCTATACATTCGCCAGGAGCGAGAGTGATATCCCAATCATTCCGGGGCACACCGGTGATGATATTATCATGAGACAGATGCCAGCGAGGGCCGATGTATGAGTTCTCTATCCATATATTGCGGTTGTCGGCAGTGACTTGTATCTTCATCACGGCATTCTGCACGAAGATGGAAGGATGGGGTTTGCGCCCGTTGTGCATTATCTCCCTTTGGTCGTTGACAATGTTCTGTATGGCAACAGTGGATGAAATCATCTCCCTGCTTGTACCGTAATGATAGAACTCACCTCCTGGCAATGGCAATATAGCCACAGACAGAGAGCGCAGTTCATCGTCGTCAATGATGGGGTCGGTACCAAGAGCGCAACCGAATTCCGAATAGAGGTCATACTCGATAATCTCGCCATCCTTCTTGGAATGTTTCATAAGAGCCTCAACAGCCCTGTCGGAAAGTAGCCATACACCGATGTCAGTGAGATAAAAATGCGAGCCAAGCAATTCTTGCAGTTTCTCGACAGATGGCTTTTGCAGCATCTGTTTGAGAACAGAGGGAGTGCGGCGGTCGGAGACGAAGACCCCGTGGTCCTTGGCTATCGAGGAGTCGAGCCACAAGCCATAGCACACCACGTCGGCATCAGGCACTGGCGGCAACTGTTCGGCGGCGCGGATATAGACGTCGCCGCTCACAATCATAGTGTGGATATTATCAGGGGCGAGAGACATCAGTCGCTCGTATAGCGGCAACTGCAGGGAGAGCAGCGACTGAGAGAGACGCTGTCCCCTCTCCCATCGGAACACGGGGATGGGAGTGAGTATCTTGCCTGATGGGGCATAGGAGGGAAGGCGGCGGCTCTGGCCGCCGGCATGGAGGAGGAGGCGCTTCTCCGAGGCGAGCCAGGAGGAGAAGGAGGGAGAGGAGCCCTGCAGCGAAACTGCAGGGAACGGTGGCTGGCTATCTGGGGACGGGGACTGCAGCTCTGCTTGATAGCATTGCTCGAGGAGATAGGTGGTGCCTCCACCGCTGCCGAGCTTATGTCCAACGGGGTCGTTGGTACAGAAATACTCACTGCGGTCGAGACCGGTTATCTGGTGAAATGAGCCCACGAGATTAGGGGGCAAAGACAGTAGTTTCTTCATTATTTTGTTATTATTAGCAACTTTTTTCGGCAAAGTTATTGAATTATTTTAAAAAACTTGCATTTTTTCCGAAAAAAGTTGTACTTTTGTGCCCGAATGAAACAAAAAAGCCTAAAGACATGGAAAAAACAGATGGAGTATTGACCAAAAACGGGGTAAGTTTCCTTATACCCTTTGTGATGATAACGGCATGCTTTGCCCTATGGGGATTTGCCAATGATGTGACAAGTCCGATGGTGAAGGCATTCTCGAAGATATTCAGAATGAGTGTCACCGAGGGAGCCTTTGTCCAGGTGGCATTCTATCTCGGATATTTCGTGATGGCATTCCCTGCTGCCATCTTCATACAGAAATATTCGTTCAAGGCAGGCGTGATGATCGGTCTCGGTCTTTATGCCATCGGGGCACTACTGTTCTTCCCTGCCAAGATGACGGGAATGTACTTCCCCTTCCTTCTTGCCTACTTCATCATGACCTGCGGACTGTCGTTCCTTGAGACAAGCTGTAATCCTTATATTTATTGTATGGGAAGCGAGGAGACCGCCACACGCCGCCTCAACTTAGCACAGGCATTCAACCCTATCGGAGCGTTGGCAGGAATGTATGTAGCCATGGAATACGTGCAGGCGAGGATGAGCCCGATGGATTCTGCCTCACGAATGAATCTCTCTGACACACAATTTAATATATTGCGTGACCACGACCTCGAAGTCCTCATCCAACCCTACATTTTCATCGGTGCAGCCGTAGTGTTGCTTCTCGTACTGATAAGAGTGACTACCATGCCTAAGCATGGCGACACCCACTCGGTGAAGAAGCTATCGACATCAATACGCGAGCTATACGACACCTCCAACTATCGTGAGGGCGTGATAGCGCAGTTCTTCTATATCGGCGCCCAGGTAATGTGCTGGACTTTCATCATCCAGTATGGCACGCACATCTTCATGAATGAGGGAATGGAAGAGAAGGCAGCTGAGATATTGTCGCAGAAATACAATATCCTTGCCCTTGCGTTCTTTACCGTGAGCCGATTCATCTGCACATGGTTCTTGAAATACGTTCAACCGGGACGACTGCTCATGATTCTTGCCGTGATAGCCGCCTGCGCAACAGCGGGAGTGATACTGTTCACCAACCGCAACGGTCTGTACTGCCTTGTGGCAATCAGTGCCGCCATGTCGCTCATGTTCCCCACGATATATGGTATTGCACTTCGTGGCGTGGGTGAGAACGTGAAGGTGGGCGGTGCCGGTCTGATTATGGCAATCCTTGGCGGTTCGGTATTCCCACCGCTTCAGGCTGCCATCATCGACATGAAGATCTCATATCTTGGTCTTCCTCCCACCAACGTGTCGTTCGTTCTTACCTTCGTATGCTTCATCGTCATAGCCGCCTACGGACATAGGGCTTACATACGGCACAATATTACGCACAACTATGTGGAATGAAGAATCTTTTTTTTATTTAACTTAAGTTTCGCATATGCTCAACTATTGGTAGTTCAAGGAGTTCAAGGAGTTTAAAGGAGTTAAAGACAATAGTCTTTTCGTCCATTTGGGAAGTTCTCAGGGGAAATACATACGTCTTTAACTCCTTTAACTTCCTTAACTACTTTAACTTCCCCTACTTGGGAAAGTTGAGTTATTTAATTCTTATTTTCTTAAATACGAGGAAAGCGATGACGATGAGGAGCAAGGCATAAGCGATATATGCAATTATTTCTGTTGTCTTCACCGTTTGAGGGTCGAAGTTGAGTACAACCTTGTGGTTGCCAGGCTTCACCTTGATGGCTCTGAGTACATAGTTGACACGTCCCACCTCTACCGGTTCGCCGTCAACAGTGGCAGTCCATCCGGGATAATATATCTCGGAGAACACCACTACTCCACCCTTTGACGAGCGTACATCGTATTCGGCATGATTGGGACCATATACCTTAAGCGTGACCACACTCTCGCCCTCTTGCTTAACACTGCCACCAAGCACATCACTGAACTTCTTGTCAGCCACTGCCTCATGGCGCAACTGCATACTCGACAAGCCATCCAACTCCTTGTTGGCATTATCCACATACGTCACCTTATCTACAAGCCACGCACTGCCATAAACGTAGGGATTGGTAATGGGCACAGTCTGTCCGCCTTCGAGCGGAAGAATGAAATACTTGGCATTGAGCATATTGAGCACGGGGAATATACTGTCGCCATTCACCTTGGTCATATCTCCCTGAGCCTTACTTACAGAAGAGAACACCCCGTTCATCTCCTTATGTATATATGCATCCACCAATTCCTGATAGCGACGCAGTTTGGCTGCATGGTATCCACCAATGCTGTTGACATAGTAAGATGTCTCATTCTCATTGAAGGTGCTCTTTGACAGATTAAGAACACGATAGCCCAATGACTTGTCGTTGAGGATGAAGTTGATACTGCCATCCTTACCTACCGGTTGATCCTTGACACTCGCCTCAACAAACATCTCATCGTTGAGGTAGCGTTTGTTGACAATCCACAGGTCGAAGAGACAGAGCACAAGCACAAGCCCCACGAAATACCTTGCCTGCAGTTTGCCGCGCAGGAAAAGGAACATCAATACACATCCAGCACAGATGATAAACATCGAGCGTCGGCAGTCGGCAGTGAACACTGCCTCGCGCATCTCGGTGAGATTAGCAAAGAGCGGAGCCAACTGGTCGGCACTTGCCCCAGCGAAAGCCTGACGTTCCTGGGCAGAAATATAATCGAACATACCAGGGAAGATGTCAAACAAGAGGCACACACCGGCAGTAAGAGCGAAACAGATAAACAGATATTTCTTATTGCTCTTGATATATTCGGGCTCGTCGATAATCTTCTTCAATGCCAACATTGCGAGCAGAGGGATTGTAAATTCGGCAATGACAAGGATGGAAGCCACAGTGCGGAACTTGGCATACATCGGCACATAGTCGAGGAAGAAATCGGTGAACGGCATGAAGTTGCGTCCCCACGACAACAGCACCGACAAAATGGTGGCGGCAAGGAGAGCCCACTTCATAGGTCCCTTGACTATAAAGAGTCCGAGGAGGAAGAGGAACAGTACGAATGCACCCACATACACCGGTCCGCTTGTCATCGGCTGGTCGCCCCAATACTGCCCAAGCTGCTGATAGATATACAAATAGTTGTTGTCGGCTTTCTCCATAGCCACCTCACTACGCGATAGTGGCACCGAGGCTCCACCTTTGGCATTAGGGATGAGGAGGGTGAGCGTTTCGTCGATACCATAGCTCCACTGAGTGATATAGTCGCGGTCGAGCCCACTGCTTGTCTGGTTGGCGGCATTAGCCTTTACCAATTCGCTCTTGCCACGCATCGACTCCTTACTGTATTCCCACGTGTGATAGAGGTTGGAGATATTAATCATCACACCTATCAATGCTCCTGCAGCACACACTCCTGCAGCCTTGAGGAAATGTGGCATTTGATGTTTGCGTATGGAATCAACAAGAAATGCTATCACCATGGCAATGATGATAAATAGATAGTAATAAGTCATCTGCACGTGATTTGCCTGCACCTCAAGGGCAGTGAAGATGGCAGTCACAGCCAGTCCCCACAGGTATTTTCCCCTGTATGCAAGAATTATACCAGCAATCATCGGCGGCAGATAAGCCAATGCCATCACCTTCCAATAATGACCTGCAGCAATGATAATGAGGAAATACGTGCTGAATGCCCAAATCACCGAGCCCAACGCCGCCAAGGTCTGACGGAAGTCGAAAGCCCTGAGCAGTATATAGAATCCGAGCATATAAGCGAATAGATACCACACATAGTCGGGCAGCCACAGATGATATGCATCAGCCACTGCGTGCAATGTGTTCATACTCTTATACGACGGTGCGCTCTGATAGGTAGGCATACCGCAGAATGCGGAGTTAGTCCATCGGCATATCTCCCCGGTCTGCTTATTGTATTCCGCTGCATCCCTTCCGAATCCCACTCCTGCCGCCGAGTCGTGGCGATAGAGTATTCGGCCCTCGGTGTCGGCTGGGAAGAAATATGCAAACGACAATACTACGAACAACATCACTGCCAACAAATCAGGCAAGCATTTCTTAAATGTACTCATTTTCTTTTTTATGTTTTTTGTTTTCGGGCACAAAGTTACAAAAAAAAAGCGAATAAGTGGTGACAAATAAGGATTTTTTTGTACCTTTGCACAAAAATAAAACAAAAGAAGCATGAAGATAGGTATAATTATCGCGATGGACAAGGAATTCCGTCGCATAAGTGAGATGCTCAACGGTCTGAAGACTGAAGAGGACGGAGGCAGGACTTTCGTAACGGGAAGTCTTGGAAACAACGAGTTGGTGCAGCATCAATGCGGCATCGGCAAGGTGAATGCCGCCATAGGAGTGAGCGAGTTGATACGCCGCTATAGTCCTGACCTTGTGGTATCTACAGGTTGCGCCGGAGGCGGTCGCACAGATATGGAGGTTATGGATGTGGTGGTGAGCACCGAATTGGCATATCACGATGTATATTGCGGCGAAGCCATCGGCAAGACAGTATATGGCCAGGTGCAAGGCATGCCGGCACGCTATAAGTCGCCATCCGACATTGTAGAAATAGCAAAGTCGGTATCCCCGAGAGTTCATGCCGGACTGATAGTCACCGGCGACTGGTTTGTTGATTCCCGCGAAAAGATGCGCGAGATAGTAGGTCATTTTCCTGAAGCGGCAGCCGTAGATATGGAGTCTGCGGCAATAGCCCAGACGTGCCATATCTACGGCATCCCGTTTATATCGTTCCGTGTCATCAGCGACATTCCCCTAAAGGACACCAATGCCGCCATGTATCACGACTTTTGGAATACCGTGGGAGAAACGTCGTTTCAGACAACGATGGAATTCTTATTGAAAATTTCGAATTAATAATCACTTGCTCGCTTTCTTGCGCTCGTTGTGATCAAGGATAGTCTTGCGCATGCGCATACTCTTGGGCGTTACCTCCACGAGTTCGTCTTCCTTGATATATTCAAGAGCCTCTTCGAGTGAGAGCACAGTGCGCGGCACGATGCGCGCCTTGTCGTCGGAACCGCTGGCACGGGTGTTGGTCAACTGCTTTGCCTTTGCCACGTTCACCACAAGGTCGTTGTCGTGTACATGCTCACCTACCACCTCGCCTGCATACACCTCGTCGCCCGGATCGATGAAAAACTTGCCTCGGTCCTGCAGTTTGTCGATTGAGTAAGCATAAGCCGTACCGTTCTCAAGGGCAATCATCGAACCGGCTACACGTCTTGCGATGTCACCCTTGTAAGGTTGATATTCCTTGAATCTGTGCGCCATGATAGCCTCTCCCTGAGATGCTGTGAGCACGTTAGTGCGCAATCCGATGATACCACGCGAGGGTATGTCGAACTCGATATTCACACGGTCGCCCTGCGACTCCATCGATGTCATCTCACCCTTGCGGCGTGTCACCATGTCGATCATCTTAGATGCAAACTCCTCGGGCACGTTGATAGTCATCTCCTCGATAGGTTCACACTTCACTCCGTTAATCTCCTTGTATATCACCTGCGGCTGTCCCACCTGCAGTTCGTAGCCCTCGCGACGCATTGTCTCGATGAGCACAGAGAGATGGAGCACACCACGTCCGCTGACCACCCACTTGTCGGTGGAGTCCTCAAACTGGCTTACCCTCAAGGCGAGGTTTTTCTCCAGTTCCTTCTGCAGTCGGTCGTTGATATGTCGTGATGTGACAAACTTACCCTCTTTGCCGAAGAAGGGCGAGTCGTTGATAGTGAAGAGCATCGACATTGTCGGTTCGTCGATAGCGATAGGAGGCAGCGGTTCGGGATTCTCGAAGTCGCAGATAGTGTCTCCAATCTCAAACCTCTCCAGTCCGATGATGGCACACACGTCGCCACACTGCACCTCCTGCACCTTCTTGCGACCCATACCGTCGAACACATGCAGTTCCTTTATCTTGGTCTTTTCGATTTTTCCGTCGCGATGTGAGATGGAAATATTCTGTCCCTCCTTGAGAGTACCGCGGTGCACACGTCCCACTGCGATACGTCCAGTATAGCTCGAATAGTCGAGCGACGTGATGAGCATCTGTGGTGTTCCCTCAATCACCTTGGGCGCAGGTATCACCTCAACAATCTTGTCGAGCAGATAAGTGATGTTGTCTGTAGGCTGCTTCCAGTCCTCGCTCATCCATCCGTTCTTTGCGGAGCCATACACCACGGGGAAGTCGAGTTGGTCCTCAGTGGCATTGAGTGAGAACATGAGGTCGAACACCATCTCATACACCTCCTCAGGTCGGCAGTTGGGCTTGTCCACCTTGTTGACCACCACGATGGGTTTGAGTCCTATCTGCAGGGCTTTCTGCAGCACGAATCGTGTCTGCGGCATGGGACCCTCAAAGGCATCCACAAGCAGCAGGCATCCGTCAGCCATATTGAGCACACGCTCCACCTCACCTCCGAAGTCGGAGTGTCCCGGAGTGTCGATGATATTGATTTTTGTTCCTTTCCAGTTGATTGACACGTTTTTCGAGAGAATCGTGATACCTCTCTCACGTTCCAAGTCGTTGCTATCCAAAACTTGTCCGCTGAGGTCCTGTCCGTCACGGAATAGGTTGCCCGCGAGCATCATCTTATCTACCAAAGTCGTCTTACCATGATCGACGTGAGCAATAATTGCTATGTTCCTAATATCTTGCATCTTTTCTAATTAAGGAAGTTAAAGGAGTTAAGGAAGTTAAAGAAGTTAAAGACAATAGCTTTTCCTTTTATAAACAATCCCGCAGACCATTCGGCATGCGGGATTGATGTTTTTCAGCTTCCTACTTACGAAGTCCGAGAGCCTTGATAATCGCACGATAGCGATTGATGTCACGGTCGTAGAGGTAGTCGAGCAATGCACGACGCTTACCTACGAGCTGGGTCAAGGATCTTGCAGTAGTATAATCTTTACGGTTCTTCTTCAGATGTTCCGTCAAGTGGGAAATACGGTATGAGAACAATGCTATCTGGCTCTCAGCAGAACCAGTATCAGTGTTAGACTTTCCGTATTGTCCAAAGATCTCTTGTTTTTTTGCCTGATCTAAATACATAGATTTAATTAATTAATAATGTTATAAATACGTTGTTTTGCAAAATGCGGGTGCAAAGGTACGAAAAAAGAATGAGAAATGAGAAATGAGAAATGAGTTTTTTGTGCAGAGCTCAAGTATTTAACCTTATTTAACTGATTTACAATATTTCTTTGAGTGGAATCATCACGAAGTCACGCTCTTTCATGAGAGGATGTGGAAGAGTGAGTTGGGGAGTGGTGATGTGAAGGTCATCGTATATGAGGATGTCGATGTCGATGATGCGGTCGTGGTATTGTCCATCCACCGATTTGTGGGTGCGCCCCATGGCTCGCTCAATGTCCTGCGTGATATTGAGTATCTCAAACGGAGAAAGAGACGTGGTGCAACGTATGGCTGCATTGACAAATGTATTGTCTGACTCGAAGCCCCAAGGCTCAGTAGCGAGGAGAGTTGACTGGCGATCCACCTCGCCAATCAACTCCCCTATTCTGCTGATAGCCTCGCGTATATTTCCCTCCTTGTCGCCAAGGTTGGAACCGAGACTGAAATATACTTTGTGATTCATTAATTTTTAGGGAGTTAAAGTAATTAGGGAGTTAAGGGAGTTAAAGTAGTTAAGGGAGTTAAAGACGAATGTTCTTTACCTGAATACTCCCAAAAGAGTGGCAAGACTATTGTCTTTAACTCCTTGAACTCCTTTAACTCCTTTAACTTCCCCTACTTGCGAAAGTTGAGTAATCAATCATCAAGTATCAGCATTGCATCACCGTAGCAACCGAATCTGAAGCCGTTCTTAAGTGCCTTATTGTATGCCTCCATCACGAGATCATAGCCACCGAAGGCGGCAGTTGCCATCAACATTATCGACTCAGGATGATAGAAATTGGCAATCATCGAGTTGGCAAGTCCGTAGTCATACGGTGGGAATATGAACCTGTTGGTCCATCCGTCAAACTCCTTCAGTCTGCCGTCGGTGCCCACTGCTGTTTCGGTGGCGCGAGCCGTACTTACTCCCACCACACACACACGGTGTTCGCTGTCCTTTGTCTTGTTAACCAGGTCGCATGCCTCCTTGCTCACTTTCATCTGCTCTGAGTTCATCTTGTGCTTCGACAGGTCTTCCACCTCTATAGGGTCGAAGCAACCAAGTCCGCAATGCAGTGTGACGTATGCAAAGTTGATACCCCTTATCTCCATCATCTTGAGCATCTCGCGACTGAAGTGGAGACCAGTGGCAGGAGCTGTAACAGCACCCTCGTTCTTGGCATATATGGTTTGGAAGTTATTCATGTCGTCGGGAGTGGCGGGACGGCGGTCAACGATATATCGTGGCAGTGGAGCCTCGCCCAGTCCGAAGAGCTCTCTCTTAAACTGCTCATGAGGACAGTCGTAGAGGAATCTCAGTGTTCGTCCGCGGCTTGTTGTGTTGTCAATCACCTCAGCCACCATTGGTCCGTCGCCGTCGAAGAACAGTTTGTTGCCTATACGAATCTTGCGTGCCGGTTCCACCAATACGTCCCACAGACGGAACTCCGCATTCAGTTCCCTCAACAAGAACACCTCAATCTTTGCGTCGGTCTTCTCCTTTGTACCGTAGAGTCGTGCCGGGAAAACAGCCGTGTCGTTGAAGACGAATGTATCGCCCTCATCGAAGTATTTGATAGCGTCACGGAATGTCATATAGACTCCATTACCATCAGGTCCTTTTATTTCCTTGCCGTCGTCGTCAGTCTTATACATCTCAATCTTCTGACTCTTACGGTGGAGCACCATGAGTCGGCACTCGTCACGGCGGTAAACCTTGTCCACCGACCCGTCATCATTTGTAAATGCCTTGTAAGGCGGCTCAAGTGCCACCTGGTCTTCAGGCAAATTAAATCCAAATTCAGATAACTTCATTATATATATAATTTAAGTTTCGCATATGCTCAACTTTTGGGAGTTCAAGGAGTTCAAGGAGTTTA
>JBJEAY010000036.1:0-3689 GCA_051869575.1 Prevotella sp.
CCGCCTGTGCCTACAACGTCGATGTAGCGGTCGCAGTCGAGTGGCACTGGCACTCCCGTCTCAAGTATTCCGTCGCGGAAGCCCAACAGTTCGTCAACGGTGATGCCACGCATCTGCAGTGCCGTCAGCAGGGCAGTGATCTGCTCGTTGGGGTATTCGCTCTTTGTTATTCCTACCAAGATGTTCTTGGTCTCTTCTCTTGTCAGTTCCTCATGATTCAACATTCTGTTGAGGATATCTTTCATTGTTTGCATAATGTCAAAATTTTATTTTGAAATTAAAAGATTAAATAATTAAAAGATTAAAGTTCATTGGCGTTCAATGAAGTTCTTTACTATAGTTTTGCCCTCTGGTGTGAGTACAGATTCGGGATGGAACTGTATGCCGTGGATGTCGTAGTTCTTATGCTTGATAGCCATGATTTGTCCCTCGTCGCTCACGGCAGTCACCTCCAGACAGGTGGGGAAGTTTTCTCGGCTCACCACCCACGAGTGGTATCTGCCCATGGTGATTCGCTTGGGCAACGAGTCGAAGATATAGTCGTTAGAGAATTGTGTACCTTCGGTAGCCACACCATGGAATACGTCGCTGAGGTTTTCGAGAGTGCCGCCAAACACCTCGCCGATGGCCTGATGACCAAGGCAAACGCCAAGTATTGGTTTGTGTCCCTTGTATGTCTTGATGACATCGAGCAATAGGCCAGCCTCCGATGGGATGCCAGGACCTGGACTAAGAACGATTTTGTCAAACGGTTCCAGTTGGTTGAGAGTGAACTGGTCGTTGCGGATTACAGTCACTTCGGCACCAATTTCCTTAATCAGATGACTCAGATTATAAGTAAACGAGTCGTAATTGTCAATGATAACTATCTTCATAACACTACATTTCTTCAGCCATTAATATTGCACGGCGCAAGGCACCGAGTTTGTTGTTAACCTCCTGCAGTTCGTATTCATCGTCACTCTTTGCCACGATACCTCCGCCAGCCTGAAACCACAGTTCGCCGTTGCGCGACACGAATGTGCGGATGGTGATGGCTTGGTTGAGCGAACCGTCGAGACCGATGAATCCTATGCAACCACCGTAGGCTCCGCGGTTGTGAGGTTCAATCTCGCTGATGAGCTGCATAGCCCTCACCTTGGGAGCACCCGAGAGAGTTCCGGCAGGGAATGTGTCGATGAAAGCCTTGATGGGGTCGGCTCCCTCGTCGAGAGTTCCGCTCACGCGAGATACGAGATGTACCACGTGAGAGTAGTATTGAAGGTCTTTGTAAAAATCCACCTTCACGTCGTGGCAGTTGCGGCTGAGGTCGTTGCGTGCGAGATCCACCAGCATCACATGCTCCGCATTCTCCTTGGCGTCATTGCGCAGATATTCCGCAGCCTTGCGGTCAGCCTCGGCATCGCCAGTGCGCTTGGTCGTTCCGGCAATCGGGTCGATATACGCCTTGCGTCCCTCAATGCGGCAGTGAGTTTCGGGAGATGAACCGAAGATACGGAATCCTCCAAAGTCGAAGTAGAAGAGATAAGGCGACGGATTGATAGAGCGCAGGGCGCGATAGAGTTTGAAGTCGTCGCCCTCGTATTTCTGAATGAATCTGCGTGCGATGACAATCTGGAACACATCACCACGGAGACAGTGCTTGATACCCTTGCGTATGTTAGCCTTATGCTCCTCGTCGGTGAGTGGCGATGTTGTCTCGCCTACAGGATGGAAATCGTAGGCATGCACATTTGCCTTGTTCATCTGGCGATAGATATCGTCGAGAGCCGACTCGTCACCCAAGGTGATGATGGTCAGTTTGTTGTTGAAGTGGTCGAAGACGATAAGGTCTCTATACAGAATATACATCATGTCAGGAGCGTCGTTCTTCTCCATCGTGGTGTCCTTCACGGGGATGTCCTCGAAATATCTCACGGCATTGAATGCGGTATATCCATAGAGTCCGCAGTAAGCGGCATATTCGCCCTCCACCTTGAATCTCTGTATAAACGAGTTGATGGCCTTGTCCGAGCGGTATTCGCGGTTTACCTCATGACGTGTGGTCTCGCCGTCGGGGAATGTGCATATAGCCTCGCCATGACTTATTGCCACCGAGGCGATAGGGTTGATGCCGATGAACGAGTGACTGTTGTTGGAGTCGTGATAGTCGGAACTCTCCATCAGTGCGCTCTGCGGATATATGTCCCTCAGTCTCATGTATATGCCCACTGGGGTATATAGGTCGGCAAGCAGCGTTCGGCTCGCCGTTAAATATGAGAATACCTTGTCCATATTAAATTAATGTATAACGAACTTTAATATTTTAATTCTTTAATATTCTAATTGCAATTTCTGATGCAATCAGAAATTGCCATACTCTCCAGCCATTTGTTTGTTTGACAAATATGTTTCCACATCCTTGTCGCCACGTCCGCTGACTGTGAGCACCACCACATCCTCGGGCTTGAACTTCATCTTCGGCAATACTCCCAAGGCATGTGCGCTCTCCAGTGCGGGAATGATACCCTCGGTGCGTGTGAGTTCGTAGGCAGCTTTCACTGCCTCGTCGTCGTTGATGGAATATACCGTGGCACGATGTTGCGAAGCGAGATTGGCGTGCATAGGTCCGATGCCAGGATAGTCGAGTCCTGCCGAGATGCTTTCAGCTTCAATGATTTGTCCGTCGGGAGTCTGCATCACCAATGTTCTCGAACCATGAAGAATACCCAGTCTTCCGGCATGGATGGTAGCAGCGGTATGTCCTGTCTCAACGCCCTGTCCTCCAGCTTCGGCAAGCACGATTTTCACTCTCTCGTCGTCGATATAGTGATATATCGTTCCAGCGGCATTCGAGCCACCACCCACGCAAGCCATGAGATAGTCGGGATAGTCGCGACCGATTTTCTCCTGCAACTGTTCCTTGATTTCCTTTGAGATGATGCTCTGCAGTCGGGCCACAAGGTCGGGGTAGGGATGAGGTCCCACGGTAGAACCGATGATATAGAATGTGTCCGATGGATGGCAGCACCAGTCGCGTATAGCCTCGTTGGTGGCGTCCTTCAGCGTCCAGTTGCCCGTCTTCACTGGTCTCACCTCCGCTCCCAACATCTTCATTCTCTCAACATTTGTGTGCTGTCGCTCCACGTCGAGTGCACCCTGATACACCACGCAAGGCATGTCCATCAGTGCGCATACCGTGGCAGTTGCCACACCATGCTGTCCGGCACCCGTCTCAGCGATGATGCGCTTCTTTCCCATCTTCTTCGCCAAGAGAATCTGACCGATGGTGTTGTTAATCTTGTGTGCACCTGTGTGGTTGAGATCCTCGCGCTTGAGATAGAGCTGACAACCGTAGCGCTCGCTCATTCGCCGTGCGAAGTACAAAGGCGAGGGGCGACCGACATAGTCGCGGAGCAGTGACATGTATTCATCCTGAAACTCCTTGGATTCGAGAATGGGAAGATACTGCTCTCTCAGTTTCTCTACAGTGGCATACAGGATTTCCGGCACGTATGAACCTCCGAAATCTCCGTAAAAGCCTTTTTCATCTACTAAAAACGATTTCTTCATATACTTTATTTTTTATCTTGTTCTTACTGTCTAAAAAAAGAAGCTCACCGCGTGTGCGATGAGCCTCTCTTATATCTTGATATATAGGTATGGCAACATAGCCAGCGATTATTTGTATCTGGAGTTGCGCCACCACC
>JBJEAY010000037.1:0-3686 GCA_051869575.1 Prevotella sp.
CGTGCTCTGTTCTAAGCATGGATAACAGCTGCATGGGTATTCGCTGAATAGTTACAGAAAAACCGGTTCAACTTAAAAAACATGAAGTTTATGGAAAAAGACTATATTAAGTCGCTGAATTTAAACAAAAACACTGTAACGAAAGAGTTGTCTAACCGCATAGCGGCCATCACCGAACGCAATAGCCAGAAAGGCAGCCTCAACATGGCAGATGCGGCAGCGTTGAGTGTAGCTTTCTTTACTGTCATTCTGGCTGCTCTTACTATCCACATCCAGATGAAGAAGCCATTGCCCGATGATGACTTCACGACTGAGGCGGCTATGAAGGTAAAGGAGAAAGGGAAGCAATATGGATTCCTTTTAACGACAAAACAAGCCATCGAACTCGTAGAGATTGCCCTAAAAAACATAGGCGTTGATGATGAAGATTGACAAGACAGTTTTTTCAGCCAGTAGTACTTACTTTTCAAAGAAGATATACTTCATCGGCAAAGTAAGTACTACTTCTCGGGCAAAGTAAGTATATCTTCTCTGAAAATGGGGGTATAATTGACAGTTCTGTTTTCTCCGTGTTCTAATAAGTATAATGGAAGAGTTGCTGCATGTCTTAGTACAACATTCAGATGTGTTTGCTGATGTTTGGAACTTCTTTATCACATTGGTAGGAGCTGCCATTACCCAACTGCTATCCCTGAAGATGGGTACTGTGGGGGCATTGCCTTTCCTGAAGATGTGGTGCCCGAATAAAGGTGACACATGGTATTTGCGTGCTAATTGTATCCTTCTTGTTCTTGTTGGTGCAACCATGTCGTTCATTATCTTAGAACCCAATTCGATGAAGACCAGCTTGTGTGCCGGGCT
The DNA here is from genome assembly GCA_051869575.1 of Prevotella sp. GTDB lineage: Bacteria > Bacteroidota > Bacteroidia > Bacteroidales > Bacteroidaceae > Prevotella. Next base: position 862 of record JBJEAY010000037.1, read on the forward strand.
TACATGGTGCGGAACCTTGCAGTCATTAGGATTAACCGCTAAATCCAAAACTGATGATTAGTTTGTTGTTGTCACTTGTGCTTGGCATATTGGTTTTGGTGTGTCTTGTGCTAAAATTGACAGGCCATCGTTCTTCAAGACAATGGGACAGGGTTATCTGTGTCATCATTCCGATAATATGTGTGTTAATCTTCTTGATAATCATTGTCGAAGCATCAGTCAGGAGAAACACGAATGCAAGGGAACTGGAGAAACTGCAGGCAGTTGTAGAATTGAGCTTGAATAGCGACAGGGTATTCACATCTACTAAAGAGAAAAACCGTTGCTTGGACTCTTTGAAACTGTATGCAGCACATGTTAGTGCAATCGCCTATGATGATTCTCTCATATCTCTTGTAGCTGGTCGCGATTCTTGTATGCAAAGGCGCATTGTTCAAACGGAGCATGCTGTTTCACAAAGCATAAAATGGATTTCCAGATTGAATGATTTGTATAAAGGAGATATAGCCAATTCCCAAAAGGAACTGGATGATGGCAGTATAAAACTTATTGGACCAGGCTCGGACAAGACAACTATATTGAATCTCGCCTTCAAAGTAAAGAAAGCAGAAGAGCAAACAGTCTGTGCCTACGTACAGGTGTTAAGTTCGGGCAAAACGACATATTCCCAAGCCTTTGAATATAAAACAGGCATTAACTGTTTTAATATTCCATCTTCCAATCAACCAGAGGAGATTGTAGAATTGGGTTATATCTACCAAAGTGACAACAAGAAGATTTTCAAATATATCACCTATGCCAGATAATATACAAGAAGCCTTGCAACTTATAGAAGAGCGAGTTTCTCATGCCAATTCAAAGCACTATTGGATGGTTCGCACAGATGACGGCAGGAAACTATCCGGCTTTTGTAGAGAATAGCTTTATTGCGATTAATGTCTTGGATTGCCCCACAGCCTTTCTTCACAGAATTGTCAACGAATACCCGACGGTTTCTGTCAGAAAACAGAAAATCAGGGAACAAATCTTGCAGCTGCACGATAACGGCACTATCAACATCGCCAATCGTAATGGAGATGTAAAAGCATCTTCTCTGTCGAGGCTTGCAAATCAAATTTACAGCCTTTGCTTTGGGATGCAGCAAGGCGATATTGTCGTTATACCTGATGCCGGTGCCAATCGGCTGTGTATAGGAAGAATTACGGATGAACAATTGGCGGCTAATCCTGTTGTGAACGGACATTTCACGTTGGTGCGCAGGGTGGAATGGATCAAGGAGATAAAAAGGAGCCGGTTGGATCCTTGTTTATATAAGGCCCTTGGTGCGCATCAGGCAATCTGCGACATATCAAGATATGCCGAATACATTGAGCGCAACTACAATAGCTATTTTGTTGTTGACGACAAGTTTTATTATGTACTGACCGTAAATGCGGAATCAATCAGTGCATATAAACTCACGAGTATCATCAACAGTCTCCTTAATACGGTGCAGGAAATCTCCGATTCAGAAGGATTGGGCATAGACGTGGAAGATATTCAGTTCTCCATCAATGTTAATAGTCCGGGAAAGTTCAGTTTTGTGACTACGGCAAAAAATGCGGCACTTATCATGGCTGTTGCTGTTGCATTGTTCGGAGGCCGCATCAGCTACGAAAATTTCGAGGCATCAACAGATGGAGGCTTCAGCACACTGGTGGAATGTGTAAACGATTACCTAAACCAAGACCAAGAAAGAGAACAGAGAGAGCAACTCTTTGAAAGATATATCAATTCTCTTGACCTGCAATCAGTCGAGAATATCAACAACATGGTTGATGAAGAGGAAATTGCAGAGGAAGGCGATGATGCAGAATTGGATGCAGATATGGATGAATAGCACGATTGGCACAGAAAGTCAAATGATTTTGAATACGGGAAATACCCAGAATATAATTATTTGTTACGGGGTGTTGGAGTCTTCCCTTCCGCCCCTCTCCAATTATGACGCAGCCTTATGATACCTGAGGAAATAGCAAATCTGATTCAAAAACGACCTAAGACAGACGAGGAGTATAACACCCTCAATGACTTTCTTTCGTCCGTCCCTGATATGTCTTGTTCGGAATTCGTAGCTTCTATCCGGACTATTGCCGAACACATTAAATCGGACAAGAGTGTAGAAGAAGCGTATCGTTTTCTGGAATCTTCCTTGAAGATATTTGAAAGAGACCACTCCGCTCATTTAGCTCAGAAATTGTCTCTATTACAGGATATCTCAAAACTGTGCTACGAATGTGACGATTATAAGTCCCTAAAAGACTTCGCATATAAGTATTATTTTAACTCAATAGCGAAGGAATGCACCAATAATGTGAATACAGAGATGGGATTTTACAGTTTTAGAGGAATGTCCAAATACTCCTTGGATGACATTGCCAATGAAACGATAAGTGCCGCCCATCCGAGAATGTTCAACGATCCTCTGGATACATTGTTGGACTGGTGGATTGCATGCAACATCAAAAAAACTGACCCTGACTTCAACACCCACTTTGCCATCATGCTCAAAAAGGCCAACGAGCATCTCAAGGTTCGCTGCCTTATTGGGGACAAGGAAGATGGACATACAAAGACAATAGAGCAGCTTCCGGTATTGATGTGGTCACATTATGCAGACAGCCATAAAGGCTTTTGCATCAGATATGAGTTCCCTGAAGATATGTTCCAAGGTTATGAGATAAATGTCAAGCATCTGAGGTTTATCCACCCGGTGTCTTATGATTTTGAGCCAATTACGTTGGAAACTGTACCTGGAATGAAGGATGGGTTGTTCACTAAGAGCC
>JBJEAY010000038.1:0-18811 GCA_051869575.1 Prevotella sp.
AGCATGTTTGAAAAAGAGATTAAAGAATACGAAAGAGTGCGCGAGGTGTATCTGAAGAAAGTGGCTGAGAAAATGAATCCACGCGACTGGATGGATTAATTCCTGTTCTAACACTTAAGGTTTGTGGGGCACGGGTGAGCCGTAGAAAGATTTTTTAGCAGTTGTACAAGTTATATTAACTGAAAATGCTTGCTGCACTGAGGGATAATGAGTAATTTTGCAGCCGTATTCAGAATAACGAAAATGATTAGAAGAAATTTGACTGTCATATTGTATATCACCATCTTGCTGGTTATAGCTTTTTTGGTGTTCTATTTGTCATGTGTCCCTGACGTGATGACTACCTCGCGCGACTCTGTTCCTGAGGGTAGGGAGGTGGTGCTTGGCACACCGTATGACGCAAGGGATGTGCCTGCCGGCAACTATAGCGGTATCGTGAGACTGGGAGGCAACAGATATGCTCTCGTGTCGGATAAGATGGAACAAGGTGGATATTTCATATTTAATATCGACATCGACGAAAGGGGGAATATCACCTCGGTGAAGAACAGGGGATTCAGGCAACTGGAATCCAAAAACCTTGACGAGGAGGCTATCGCCTACGACAAGGAGAACCATAATATATATATAGGTAAGGAGGAAACATCGGAAATCGTCAGATATGACATCCTTGACGGAAAGATAAACGCATCGACCGTGGTGACCGATTTCAGGGATAATGGATATTCCAACCGCACGATAGAGAGCTTGACATACGACAAATGCCGCCTGAGTGTGTTCACCATCAACGAGGGACCGCTGAAGGGCGACAACGGATTGATGTTGCGACTGATGGAATATACCCCAAACCTCAGTTTGAAGAAGCAATATACCTATATACTTGACATGCCGCTTGACGATTCGCCGACGAATGACGACAGTCATGCCTTTGGTGTGGCTGAGCTGTTGAGTCTTGGCGACGGCACCTTGCTTGTGCTTGAGCGCGAGTTCAAGGTGGCGGGCATGAAGATAGGCAGTTGGGTGATGAACAAGATATTCCGCATCACCCCGGGACATCCCGGCAAGACATTTGTAACGGGATGGAGAACCGTGTTGGGCGCGTCGGAGTCGGCACTTGCCAATTACGAGGGAATGTGTCTTGGACCCACACTGCCCGACGGCCGTCAGGTGATTATCCTATGCGCCGACAGTCAGGACAGGCACATGGGCGTGCTTCGCGATTGGTTCAGAACAGTGGTGTTGTAGCCCCCAGTGAGCATTTTTACATAATCGTAACATCTATGTAATTATGTGGTAATATCATAGCCGTACCTTTGCAGCCGAAAAACTTAATTTAGTTAAAATGCAAAAGGTAAAATTATTGTTGTTAGGTACTTGCCTAACGTTAGGTATGGCTGCTACAGCACAGGAGACGACTCCTGCCGAGGCTTTCTTCGAGGGAGGAAAGCTACATCTGCGCAGTAAGGACAACAAGTTCCACCTGTGGTTTGACAACCGAGTGAATATCGAGTCGGCTGTCTATTCGCCCACAGAGAGTGTTGACGGACTCACGTCGAAAACCAACAAGGATTTGGAGGAGGACGACGGGGAGTTTAGATTCAGTAATGGTACCATTATACGTCGCGCACGTTTTGGTATCAAGGCAACCCTGTATGAGAACTGGTTTGCCGAACTCGATGTTGACTTTGCTAACAATGAGGTGGAAATCAAGGATATGTTTATGGGCTATCGCTTTAACAAGCATTGGAACGTGAAGCTTGGTAATTTCAAGGTGCCTATGAGTATGGAGCGAGTGACAAGCTCAAAGTATCTGATGTCTGCCGAGAGACCAATGCCTGTAGAGGCCTTTGCCGACGGAAGACGAATGGGACTTGCCGGTACTGGATGGGGCAAGGGCTGGTGGGCTTCGGCCGGAGTATTCGGTCGCAGTGTGGATATACTGCAGAAGGAGCGCAACCGCGGTAACGACGGCTATGCCATTGCAGCACGAGCAGCAGTGAGCCCAGTGAACAACGACGACATGACAATCCATATTGGTGGATATGCCAACTATCAGACTCCCTCTCACGAAGGAACTACCGACCCTATGGTGCTCTTCCGCACATTGCCAGAGAGCAGGGTGGATCACCGACGTTTCGTGCAGACGGAGATTAACAATGTCAACAACTATCTTACACTTGGATGGGAGTTGGGATTCCGCTACCGCAAGTTCCTCACCTATGGAGAATACATCTTTAACACCATTTCGCGCTATACATACGCGAGCAAGAATGTGAAGACCGACCTGAAGAACGCACAGCTCAACGGATGGTATGCACAGGCATCGTATATGATATTGGGTGAAAACAGACAGTATAGTCCTGGCGATGCTGAGTTCGGACCGATGAAGACACGACGCAAGGGCGGCAACCTGGAGATAGCTGCAAGGGTGAGCAACATCAACATGAACGACTGGCACGACGAGCGCGCCTACATCACAGGCGGTCAGGCAACGGCATGGTCGGCTTCGCTCAACTGGTATCCCATCAGCAACATCGTGATAGGTCTTAACTACACATTCATGAACAACGACAAGTATGCTGACTCCAAGGGACAGATTACAGCTGCTGGCAAATCGCTGAAGGACGCTCGCCCCGACGGCATCGACTTCAGCGTATTCCAAATGAGAACGCTAATTTCTTTTTAGGGATTAGGAATTAGGAATTAGGGATTAGGAATTAGGAAACACTCTGACCTCTGTGTCTCTGTGTTTAATAAAAAACAAGAATTATGAGAAAAAACATATTATATATTTCAGTGTTATGCCTCGCTGCACTCTCGCTTGCAGGATGCAAGACCGACGATGAACCGCAGTGGGAGACAGAGGTGGTGAATCCAGGTGAAAAGCCAGAGGATAAGCCACAGGACAATCCTGACGACAAACCAGAGGACACCGCCGACTTCAGGTCAATCAGACTCAACGAGCTTGACGGCAACAAGCCCAAGTTTATTGAACTCTACAACACATCCGCACAGGCTGTTGACATAAGCGGCATGAAACTACGCAAGAACGGCGATGAGATGGTGTATGAGGCTCCCAAGGGCACAGTAATTGCTGCGGGAGGATACCTCGCCTTGCTGTCCGACCAAACCGACTATGCCTTAGGCTTCTCAGCCGGATTCTCGGCAAAGAAGTCAGTGCAAATCGAACTCCTTGGTTCCGATGGTTCGGTGGTTGACATATTCACCAATCCCAGTAAGGCATCAGGAAATGTGTGGGACGAAACCGACCCGAAATACAATGGCGACGCCACTGGTGAGGCTTACGGCAGAAAGCCCGACGGCACAGGCGAGTGGTATATGATTAAGAGCACACAAGGCGCATCCAACAACAATGCCGCCACATCGGAAAAGATAACTTGGTGATATTAACTATTTATAAAAGAAAAGATTATGAGAAATTTTTACGGAATTAGAAATCTTGCAATTGCCATGATTGTGGCATTGGCAATGCCAGCTGCAGTGCAAGCACAGAATGACAACTCAGTATTGTTCTATGAGTCATTCAACGGACTCACAGGACAGGGTGGAAATGACGGCTACTTCGACAACGATGCAGATGCAGGAGTGGAAGTAGGTGCTGAAGACCTCACATCTGCCGAAGCCCTCGACAATAAGGACGGTTGGGGCGACTTCGTTAAGGTGGCAATATGCAACAAGTGCGTGCGCATAGCCACAAAAAAGAACAGCGGAGAAATCACAACTCCCGCCTTTGCTGTTGATGGTGTCGCAACTCTCACATTCAATGCCGCGGCACAGTTGGGTGATGATGTGACATTGTATTTAGAGGTGGTAGGCAATGGTAAACTTACCTACGACAAGCAGTCGGCACAGAAGATTGAAATAAAGCTGCCTGCAAGTGAAGCTGGCAAGACCTCACTCGCAGCACAGCAGTATTCTGTCGCCATATCCGGGGCAAGTGGCAACATCAGCCTCAAATTCTCAACAATATCCTCATCTGACAGCAAGCAGCGCGCCTATCTCGACGAGATAAAGGTGGTGAGTGGCATCAATACCGCTATCTCCGTCATCTCAGTTCCTCAAAATACATCAACTGCCTACGACCTTCTTGGCAGAAGTGTTAAATCTAACGCCAAGGGTATTCGTATTGTCAACGGAAAGAAAGTACTTCGATAATAATTTCACACGGAGGCATAGAGCTAATTCTCTGTGCCTCCGTGTTTATTCATATATTACATTCCTCGCATAGTCAGTGATATGCGGTTGCGACGAGTGTCAACCTCTGTTACTTTGACGGTGACGTGCTGATGAAGCTTGACCACATCTCCGGGATTGCTGACGTACTTGTCCGCCAATTGGGAGATGTGGACAAGACCATCCTGATGAACACCAATATCCACGAAGGCACCAAACTGGGTGATGTTGGTGACTATGCCAGGCAACACCATGCCAACTGAGAGATCATTTATGCTCTCAATACCGGCTGCAAACTCAAATTCCTCTATCTGCTCGCGAGGGTCGCGACCTGGTTTCTCCAACTCCTTCATGATGTCGGTGAGGGTGGGCATTCCCACAGCATCAGTGACATAACGCTTGAGGTCGATGTTCTTGCGAATGGCTGCATCGGCAATAAGTTGGGCAACTGTACATTTGTTGTCGCGAGCCATTGTCTCCACTATCTTGTAGGACTCGGGATGAACGGCACTGTTGTCAAGCGGATTCTTGGCTCCTGAAATGCGGAGGAATCCGGCACACTGCTGATAGGCAGATGCACCAAGTCGGGGCACCTTCAGCAGTTGGCTGCGAGATGTGAATGCACCATTGGCACGACGATATTCCACTATATTCTTGGCAAGCGTGGGACCAAGACCACTGACGTATGTAAGAAGATGCTGACTGGCAGTGTTGAGATCTACCCCCACGGAGTTGACGCAACTCTCCACAGTGAGATCAAGCGACTTCTTGAGCTTCGATTGATCAACATCGTGCTGGTATTGTCCCACTCCGATACTCTTAGGGTCAATCTTCACGAGTTCGGCAAGCGGGTCCATCAGTCGCCTTCCTATGCTCACGGCTCCCCTCACCGTGACATCCTCATCGGGAAACTCCTCGCGGGCGGTCTTTGATGCTGAATAAACCGAAGCTCCATCCTCGCTTACAACAAACTGTTTCACCTCATGCTTGAAATGCAATGACTTCATGAAGGCGGCAGTCTCGCGACTTGCCGTTCCATTACCGATAGCCATTGCCTCTATACCATACTTCTCCACAAGATGTTCGATTGTGGCGGCTGCTTGACTGCGCTTTGACACGGGAGGATGAGGGAAGATCGCCTCGTGGTGAAGCAGGTTGCCCTGGGCGTCGAGACATACAATCTTACAACCAGTGCGGAATCCAGGGTCAACACCCATCACGCGCTTCTGTCCTAATGGAGCCGACATCAGCAACTGGCGCAGATTGTCGGCGAAGACACGGATGGCTTCCTCCTCAGCCTTGTCTCTGCTATTGGCGGCAAACTCGTTCTCAATGGACGGTTGCAGAAGTCGCTTGTAGCCATCTTCCACAGCCTCGCGATAGAGTGTTGCACATCGTCCTTGGCATCTGACGTTGTTGCGCTTCAGGCGCTCGATACATTCCTCGTCGTCGGTGGAAATGCTTACACGCAATATCCCCTCGCTCTCTCCACGGCGCATAGCGAGCATGCGATGTGAAGGACAGCGGCGGAGCGGTTCTTGCCAGTCGAAGTAGTCCTTATACTTTGCAGCTTCCTCGGTATCGGCCTTAGCCTTCACCACTTTGGATGATATCACTGCGTCGCGCTCAAACTGGCGCCTTACGGTGTGGCGTGAGCGTTCATCCTCGCTCACCATTTCGGCTATTATATACTGTGCGCCTTGGATGGCATCGGCGGCAGTCTTTACTTCGCCCTTGACAAAGCGCTTGGCGGCTTCGTCGGGACGTTGTTCCCTTCCGAGCATGATGAGAGCTGCGAGCGGTTCGAGTCCCTGTTCGCGAGCCACCTGAGCCTTTGTTCTGCGCTTGGGTTTGTATGGCAGATAGATGTCCTCGAGTGTCTCTGTATTGTCGCACTCGGCGATACGTTTTTCCAGTTCGGGAGTCATCTTCCCTTGCTCGGTGATGGTCTTGCGGATGGTGTCCTTGCGCTTTTCCATCTCGCGCCATTTGTCAGCCATTTCGCTGATAGATGCTATCTGCACCTCGTCGAGCGAACCGGTGCGCTCCTTGCGATAACGGGCTATAAACGGGATAGTGCACCCCTCATCGAGGAGTTCTATTGTGTTCTGCACATTGCGCATCGGCAACTGCAGCTTTTCTGATATATGCTTAATCATTATATGTAAAATGTGAATTTTCTAAAAAATATATGTCAATTATTTGCGGGAATGGAAAATTATTCGTACCTTTGCACCCACATTTGAATGGGAATGCCGATATGGCTCAGTTGGTAGAGCAATTCATTCGTAATGAATAGGTCCCCGGTTCGAGCCCGGGTATCGGCTCATTCCTAATTTCTAATTCCTCATTCCTCATTCCTAATTATATTCTATTAATATCCACGTATCCATGCATCACGGCATAGATGGTGAGTGCTGATATGCTTTTCATCCCAAGTTTTTCTGTGATATTCTTGCGGTGGCTCACCACGGTGGGCATACTGATGTTGAGCATGTCGGCTATCTCCTTGTTTATATGTCCTTGTGCCACGAGCGACAACACCTCAATCTCGCGGTCGGATAGAGGATTAGGCTGTTGACGCTGAACGGGAGGCAGATTGCGGCCGTTGGCATGTGCATGCTGCTCAAGGGCAAGCAATGATTTCACAAGCTGCTTCTCGGGAACGTTGACACACAAGGAATGAAAGTCGGACAGGGTAGTGGCATTGTCAAGACCGAGAGTGAGAACAATGGTTTTGTTGCGTCTTTCGAGGAAGAATGTGCGATGCTCCAACACGATATTCATCGCAACGAAATAGTGGAAATATTGTTCGGGATTGTTTGCCTGAAGTTCGGCAAACGACCCATATATGTCCACCTGTATGATGGGCATGATATTCTGCAATATCGTCTTCAATCCGATAGTTGCAAGGGTATTGGGGTCGATGATGGCTATTCTTGGGGACACGATTATAAATTAGGAATGAGGAATTAGAAATGAGGAATTAAAAATTGGCCGCGTACGGGTATCCATTCCTAATTCCTCATTCCTAATTCCTAATTAATTACGACAGGAATCCCAACAACGCTCCGGCAGCTACTGCCGAACCGATGACACCGGCAACGTTCGGACCCATGGCGTGCATGAGCAGGAAGTTGTGGCGGTCGTATTCCAGTCCGAGGTTATTACTAATGCGTGCACTCATAGGCACTGCCGACACACCAGCATTACCGATGAGCGGGTTGAGCTTCTTGTCCTTCGGCAGGAAGAGGTTCATCAACTTTACAAAGCATACACCGCTGGCAGTAGCAACCATAAAGGCGCAAGCACCTATAACGAAGATGAACAGAGTGTTGAGAGTGAGGAACTCGCTTGCCTGAGTGGAGCAACCCACGGTGAGACCAAGCAACATCACTACGATGTCGTTGAGAGCCGAACCGGCGGTCTTGGCAAGACGTGTTGTCTTACCCGACTCCTTCAGCAGGTTGCCGAAGAAGAGCATACCGAGTAGAGGCAGACCCGAAGGCACGATGAACGTGGTGAGCAGCAATCCGATGATGGGGAAGAGGATGCGCTCAGTCTGACTAACCTCGCGAGCGGGCTTCATCTTGATGACGCGCTCCTTCTTGGTGGTGAGCAGACGCATCAAAGGCGGCTGAATCAGCGGCACGAGTGCCATATACGAATAGGCGCATACGGCGATGGCTCCCATGAGGTTGGGGCAGAGCTTCGACGAAAGGAAGATGGCTGTAGGACCGTCGGCACCACCGATGATAGCGATACCGGCAGCTTGGTTAGGCTCGAAGCCCAAGGCAAGTGCCACCATATATGCACCGAAGATACCAAATTGGGCTGCTGCTCCTACGAGCACAAGCTTGGGGTTGGCTATCAGTGCGGTGAAGTCGGTCATGGCTCCAATGCCGAGGAACACCAACGGCGGATACCATCCCTGTCGCACACCTTGATAGAAAATGTTAAGCACCGAATTGTCTTCATACAGTCCGATCTCAAGTCCTGCATCGGCACGGAAGGGAATATTGCCGAGAATGATACCCAATCCGATAGGGATGAGCAGCAGAGGCTCGAAATCCTTCTTGATTGCGAGGTAGATGAGAATAGCACCCACCACAATCATAATGAGGTTACCGGCAGTGGCATTGGCAAAGCCAGTGTAGGTAAGAAACTCATTAAAGTTCTCAATTATGAAATCTGTAAATCCCATAAGCCCTTATATTATCCGATTGTGAGCAGCACGGCACCTTCCATTACCGAGTCGCCCGGATTAACTACTATTGATGTCACTGTGCCGGCATATTCAGCCTCGATGTTGTTCTGCATCTTCATTGCCTCAAGCACAAGAACGGTGTCGCCCACGTTCACCTGGTCGCCCACCTTCACGCTGATTGAGCTGATAGTGCCAGGCAGAGGAGCCTTGACGGGATTGCCTGCACCGGGAGCTGCGGCAGGAGCGGCTGCCACGGGAGCAGCTGCGGGAGCCGGTGCAGGAGCGGCTGGCTTGGGAGCTGCCACCTTGGGCTTCTTGATTGCATGAACGGGGTTGATGGGGCGCTTGAGTTCCACCTCAAACTGAATACCATTCACTGATACCTTGGCGAGGTTGCCCTCCACTTCTTCTATCTCTACGTCGTAATCGACGCCCTGTACTTTATATTGATATTTATTCATATTATTTTAATCTTTTATTTCTTAATTTTTTAATATCCACGAACTCATTCGTGGAATTGCGTCATCTGCGGCAATTCCTGATTCCACTCGGTGTTCTTAGGTTTGATGGTGATGATACCGCTCTCCACGTCGTGAACATCGTCCTGATACTGCTTGAGAGCCATTGAGATAACGGCGATATACACTTCCTTGTCGATACCCTTGAGCTTCAAGCCGTCCTGAAGCAAGGTGCTCGTCTTGTTTGCCATCTCGATGGTCTTCTCCACAGTCTTCACACCAGCCTTGATAGGCTGCACGTTGCCCACCTTCTTCACTGTGTTCTGATGGCGCATGAACATGCCGAAGAATGTGAAGAACACAAACAGAAGTGCAAGACAGAAGAACACGATACCCATTGCCAGCACGGTGATACCAAATCCGTGGGGGTCTTCGCGCTTTAGTTTTGCTATCTTGGTTTCCTCAACGGTGATATAGTTGGAGATACCTGGGGTAACAGCGTCGTAAGGCTTTACATCCCACTTCGCACTGCCGTCGGAATGACGGGCATACGACTGGTTGACAGCCATTGCGGGCACTGATACGGAGTCGATCAGATCGACACCATTACCATTGTAAAGAGCAATCCATACCGGTTTGACAGAGTCAACCTTGGCAGTGAGATGCAGCGCTCCCTTGGCGGGATTGCTGTTCAAGAAGAATACTAAGTGCTGGCGGGCACTGAGCGATGTGCGAGGTTCACCATTGGGGATGATGCTCATCTTACTCACGCGCTCGGGTACACTCAACTGTTTGTCGAGTACGGAGCGGTCGGTCGTGATATACATGCCACGGATGTTGTACGTCGTATGCGACACGTTGGCAATCTCTATCCACGCCTCATTCTGTCCGTATTCGTCCTTCAGGCTTGCGCTGTTGTTGGTCATCACCTCGTTGATTTTGATGCTTTTCTCAATCTGAGCGTGCATCGCCATCGGTGAGGCAAGGAGCAAAGCGCCGAGCAATAATCCGAATTTGTTCATTGTTTGATACGTTATTATAATACTTTAATACTTTAATATTTTAATATTTTAATTCTTTAATTTCCTACACGCCACAGGCGAGTAGGATCGTCAGCTGTGCCGCCAAGATACGCAGGAACATGCTCAGTGGATATACTGTTGAATATCCGATGGCAGGAGCCTCCTTCGAGCAAATCTGGTTGGCGTAGGCCAGTGCGGGTGGGTCGGTATAAGTACCGGCAATCATACCCATGATGGTAAAGTAGTTGAACTTATATTTTAGGCGCGCGAGCGTACCTATTATTAATATAGGTATCACGGTGATGAAAAAACCGGTATATACATACTTGAGTCCGTCGCCCTGTACCACGGTGTCCCAGAATCCGGCTCCGGCCTTTATTCCCACACTTGCAAGGAACAGTACAAGACCAATCTCTCGCAACATCATATTGGCACTCGTTGTGGTGTATGTGACAAGTTTCACCTTATATCCATAGCGGCCGATAAGGATGGCGATGATAAGCGGACCACCTGCAATACCGAGTTTAAGAGGAACTGGCATGCCGGGAATGGCTATTGGCAGCGAACCGAAGATGATACCCATGAGGATGCCGATGAAGATAGTGGCGATGTTGGGCGCGTCGAGACGCTTGATAGAGTTTCCGAGCACATCGGCCACACGGTTGACAAGGTCCTCAGGACCTACTACCATCACACGGTCGCCTACCTGCAGTGGCAGGTGAGGACTGGCGAAGAGATCCATGCCCTGACGTGTGATACGCGTCACATTGACACCATATACCGATGAGAAGTGCATCTGTCCGAGAGTCTTGCCGTTGATTGACGATTTTGTGACGAGTATTCGCTTCGACACCATAGGTTGGTCGGTCTTCTCCCAAGCCACCTGAATCTCCGGACCGATGAAGGCGATGATAGCCTCGGCGTCGGCCTCGGCACACACGATGAAGAGCTGGTCGCCCAATTCGAGGATAGTGTCGCGGTTAGGAATGGTGACATGTCCGTCGTGCAGCAGTCGTGAGCACACGAAGTCGCGGTTGAGGAAGTCGTGAATCTGCAGGATGGTGCGGCCAGCGAGATAAGAGTTGGTCACCTGCAGGTGCATCTGATGCGGTTTAACGTGAGTGTCCTCGGCGTCAGCCTCTTCAAGAGCCTTCTCCTCTTTGTTGAGCGAGATGCGGCAGATAAACCTCAGTGCGATGGTGGCACCTATGATACCGAGCACACCGAGAGGATAGGCACAGGCATATCCCGATGCAATCTGAGGTGCTCCGCCATTAGGGAACACCGAACCAAGGGCCTCGTTGGCGGCTCCAAGTCCAGGGGTGTTCGTCACGGCACCGTACATCGTACCCACCATCATAGGCAGGTTGACAGGATTGCTTGTGTCGAAGAAGATGAAATAGCAGGCAAACATCACCGCCACATTCAGCAGTACGGTGCCCACCGAGAGCATGTTGAGCGTGATGCCCCCCTTGCCGAAGCTCTCAAAGAAACCCGGACCTACCTGTAGTCCAATCATAAAGACAAACAGGATAAGTCCAAAATCCTGAATAAATGTGAGAATGTTCGTTGGGGCGGTCAAACCGAGATGACCGGCGAGAATACCAGCGAACAATACGAAAGTTACCCCCAAGGCAATACCACCAAACTTGATTTTGCCAAGATACACACCAATGGCTATCACCATCGCATATAGGAGGGCGATATGGGCCACTGAGTCGGGTGAGACAAACAGATTAATTAGCCATTCCATAAAGTTTTATTTCTTAATACTTGATTTCAAGCTGCAAAATTACAAAACAAAATGCTCAAATACTAATTTTTGTGCAACAATTTTCTCAAAAATCGCGATTTTTTGAATTTTTCACGAATTATTATTCTTTTTCTACTAATATTTTTCGCAAAAACAGAAAAAACAATTACCTTTGCATCGTCAAACGAAGACTTTATTGCCAGAAGTGCAAATTTATAAATAAATAATTAAAATACAATTATGTCAAACAAAGAGAAACTCTTCACCGAGTTCCAGGCTCCTACCAAGCAGGAATGGCTTGACAAGATTCAGGTTGATCTCAAGGGTGCCGACTTCGAAAAGAAGCTCGTGTGGAGAACCAATGAAGGTTTTAACATGCAGCCTTTCTATCGTCGCGAGGACATCGAGGGTCTTCAAACTCCCAATGCTCTCCCCGGCGAGTTCCCGTTTGTGCGTGGTAACAAGAAAGACAACAATGTGTGGTATGTCCGCCAGGACATCGTAGTGGATGATGCCAAAGAGGGCAATGCAAAGGCTCTCGACATTCTGAACAAGGGTGTTGACTCCTTGGGCTTCAAGATCAAGCGCGAGGATGTGTGTGCCGAGTTTGTTGAGACTCTGCTCTCAGGCATCGAGTGTGAGTGTGTAGAGCTTAACTTCTCTACATGCAACTGCAAGTCGGTTGAGCTGGCTGAGCTTCTTGCCGCCTACTTCGACAAGAAGGGCTATGACAAGGAGAAGCTTGTGGGCAGCATCGACTTCGACCCCATCGACCGCATCGTGATGAAGGGCAAGGACACCGAGGCAGTCATCGCCAAGGCTTCCGCTATTATCAATGCCCTGAAGGATTATCCCAAGTATCGCGTGGTGGCTGTCAACTCGGCTCACCTCAATGATGCCGGTGCGTATATCGTGCAGGAGTTGGGTTATGCCTTGGCTTGGGGTAATGAGTATATGACTCAGCTCACCGAGGCTGGCGTGGATGCCACCGAGGCTGCAAGGCGCATCAAGTTCAACATGGGTATCTCTGAGAACTATTTCATGGAGATTGCCAAGTTCCGCGCTGCCCGTATGCTTTGGGCTGAGATTGTGAAGCAGTATGAGCCTAAGTGCGACTGTGCATGCAAGATGTGTGTGAACGCCACCACCTCTTTCTATAATATGACAGTGTTCGACAGCTATGTCAACTTGCTTCGCTCGCAGACTGAGACGATGAGTGCCGCCCTCGGTGGTGTTCACTCTATCGTGGTGCGCCCATTCGACGCTCCCTACGAGAAACCGACAGATTTCTCAGAGCGTATCGCACGCAACCAGCAGCTCCTGCTCAAGGAAGAGAGCCACTTCGACAAGGTGGTCGATCCCTCTGCCGGTTCTTACTTCATCGAGGAGCTTACCAACTCGCTCGCCGATGCCGCATGGAAGCTCTTCCTCAAGGTAGAGGACGAGGGTGGATTCCTCGCTGCCGCCAAGGCTGGCACAGTGCAGGACGACATCAATGCCACCAACCAGAAGCGCCACGGCGATGCCGCCAAGCGTAAGGAGTTCCTGCTCGGCACCAACCAGTTCCCCAACTTCACCGAGAAGTCGGAGGGCAAGCGTGCCGCAAGCTGTTGCTGCAGTTGTTCTAAGGACGAGCCTGCTTACAAGAAGATCTCATCCACCCGTCTGGCTGCCGATTTCGAGAATCTGCGCATTGCCACCGAGGAGAGTGGCAAGGTGCCCACGGCATTCATGCTCACCATCGGCAACCTGGCATGGCGTCAGGCTCGTGCCCAGTTCAGCTCCAACTTCCTTGCTTGTGCCGGATACAAGATTATCGACAACCTCGGATTCGAGTCGGTAGAGCAGGGTGTGGATGCAGCTCTTGCTGCCGGTGCTGACGTAGTCGTTCTCTGTTCGAGCGACGACGAGTATGCCACCTACGCCATCCCCGCGTTCCAGTATCTCAACAACCGTGCCCTCTTCATCGTCGCCGGTGCTCCCGCATGTATGGACGAACTGAAGGCTGCCGGTATCGAGAACTTCGTACACGTGAAGTGCAACGTACTTGAGACACTCAAAGAGTATAACCAAAAGTTGGGAATCTAATAATCCGAAAAGTCATGAGAAAGAATTTTAAAGATATCAATATTTACGCCGGCATCAAGAATGAGAATGGTGCCGAGTGGCAGAAGGCTAACGGTATTGCTCCCAACTGGAAAACTCCCGAGCATATCGAAGTTAAGCCCGTATATACAAAAGAAGACCTCGAAGGCATGGAGCACCTCGACTTCGCTGCCGGTATTCCTCCCTTCCTCCGTGGTCCGTATTCAATGATGTATCCGTTCCGTCCGTGGACTATCCGCCAGTATGCAGGATTCTCCACCGCAGAGGAGTCGAACGCGTTCTATCGCCGTAACCTCGCCTCTGGACAGAAGGGTCTGTCGGTGGCATTCGACCTCCCTACACACCGTGGCTACGACCCCGACAACGAGCGCGTGGTAGGTGACGTAGGTAAGGCTGGTGTGTCTATCTGTAACGAGGAGAACATGAAGGTGCTCTTCGACGGTATTCCACTCAACAAGATGTCAGTGTCGATGACTATGAACGGAGCCGTGTTGCCTATCCTCGCCTTCTATATCGTGGCAGGATTGGAGCAGGGAGCCAAACTTGAGGAGATGGCCGGAACTATCCAGAACGACATCCTCAAGGAGTTCATGGTGCGCAACACCTATATCTATCCGCCTGCATTCTCAATGAAGATTATCGCCGACATCTTCGAATATACATCCCAGAACATGCCTAAGTTCAACTCAATCTCCATCTCCGGCTATCACATGCAGGAGGCTGGTGCTACGGCAGACATCGAGTTGGCTTATACGCTTGCCGACGGTATGGAGTATCTGCGTGCCGGTGTGAACGCCGGTATCGACGTTGACGCATTCGCTCCCCGTCTGTCATTCTTCTGGGCCATCGGCGTAAACCACTTCATGGAGATTGCCAAGATGCGCGCAGGCCGTCTGTTGTGGGCAAAGATCGTGAAGAGCTTCGGTGCCAAGAACCCCAAGTCGCTCGCTCTGCGTACTCACTCACAGACTTCAGGATGGTCACTCACCGAGCAGGATCCGTTCAACAACGTGGGTCGTACATGTATCGAGGCTATGGCAGCTGTATTGGGTCACACCCAGTCACTCCACACCAATGCCCTCGACGAGGCTATCGCACTGCCTACCGACTTCTCTGCACGTATCGCACGTAACACTCAGATCTATATCCAGAACGAGACAAAGGTGTGCAAGCACATCGACCCATGGGCAGGTTCTTACTATGTTGAGACCCTCACCAACGAACTCGTTCACAAGGCTTGGGAGCATATCCAGGAAATCGAGAAGCTTGGCGGTATGGCCAAGGCTATCGAGACAGGTGTGCCCAAGATGCGTATCGAGGAGGCTGCCGCTCGTACTCAGGCCCGTATCGACTCTGGCGTGCAGACTATCGTGGGTACCAACAAGTATCGCCTTGAGCATGAGGATCCCATCGACATCCTCGAAGTCGATAACACCGCAGTGCGCAAGCAGCAGGAGGAGAGTCTTGCCAAGGTGCGCGCCGCCCGCGACGAGGAGGCTTGCAAGGCAGCTCTTGCCAAGCTCACCGAGATTGTCCGCACAGGCGAAGGCAACCTGCTGGCTCAGGCTATCGAGTGTGCCAAGTTGCGTTGTACATTGGGAGAAATCAGTGACGCCTGCGAGGAAATCGTGGGACGTTACAAGGCAGTAATCAGAACTATTTCAGGCGTGTATTCATCAGAAAGTAAGAACGACAGCGACTTCGATTTGGCTTGCAAGCTCACAGAGGAGTTCGCGGAGAAGGAAGGACGTCGTCCACGTATCTTCGTTGCCAAGATGGGTCAGGACGGTCACGACCGTGGTGCAAAGGTAGTGGCAACAGGTTATGCCGACTGCGGATTCGACGTGGATATGGGACCCCTGTTCCAGACTCCCGCCGAGGCTGCCCGCGAGGCTGTTGAGAACGACGTTCACATCGTGGGTGTCAGCTCTCTTGCCGCCGGTCACAAGACTCTCGTGCCGCAGCTCATCGACGAGCTCAAGAAGTTGGGACGCGAGGACATCATGGTAATCGCCGGTGGTGTCATTCCCGCACAGGATTACGACTTCCTCTATCAGGCAGGCGTAGCCGCCATCTTCGGTCCTGGTACATCCGTTGCCAAGGCTGCCGTCGAGATGATGAACATCCTGCTGGATAAGTAGTAATTTTGGGAAGTTAAAGAAGTTTGGAAGTTAAAGAAGTTAAAGACAATAGTCCATACGATTGGTGCAAGTGAATTATACTTGCCAAGACATACGTCCTTAACTACTTTAACTTCCTTAACTTCTTTAACTTCCTTATTTCATTTTAAAAACATAAACATGAATATTTCCGAATCGCGCAGCAGTATGCTGCATGGAGTGCTGCTCATGGTGCTGTTTTCGTGTGCAGCTTTTTATATCGGCGAGATGGAGTGGGTGAGGGCTATGTCCTTCAGTCCGATGATTGTCGGTATCATTCTTGGTATGCTTTATGCCAATAGTCTTCGTAATAATTTGCCCGAGACGTGGGTTCCAGGCATACAGTTCTGTTCCAAGCGGGTGCTGCGTTTCGGTATCATC
Organism: Prevotella sp.; assembly: GCA_051869575.1. Taxonomy (GTDB): domain Bacteria; phylum Bacteroidota; class Bacteroidia; order Bacteroidales; family Bacteroidaceae; genus Prevotella. The sequence goes on from JBJEAY010000038.1 coordinate 16,281, forward strand.
CTTTATGGATTTCGGTTGACATTTCAGGATATCACGGCAGTGGGTCTTCCAGCCATTATCATTGATGCCATAGTTGTTGTGGGCACTATCTTGATTGGTGTCCTTGTGGGTCGCCTGCTCAAGATGGACAGGGGCATTGCCCTCCTCACCTCCGTCGGTTCCGCCATCTGCGGTGCGGCAGCGGTGTTGGGTGCAGAGTCGGCATTGCGAGTAAAGCCTTATAAGACGGCAGTGTCGGTGGCTACGGTGGTTATCTTTGGTACCACCGCCATGTTCCTCTATCCCGCCCTTTATCGTGCAGGAGTGTTCGACCTCGATCCCCAGGCTATGGGAATATTCACGGGAAGCACCGTGCATGAGGTGGCTCACGTTGTAGGAGCTGGCAATGCCATGGGAGCTGAAGTGAGCAGTTGTGCCATCATCGTCAAGATGATTCGTGTGATGATGCTTGTGCCAGTCTTGCTCTTCCTCACGTGGGATGTCGCCCGTCAGATGCGTCGCAATCCTGAGATGGCTGCTCAGAGCGGCAAGGGCAAGATCAACATCCCCTGGTTTGCCATTCTTTTCCTCGTTGTCATCTGTTTCAACAGTTTCGACCTTCTGCCTAAGTCTCTCGTTGATTTCATCAACACGTTCGACACATTCCTCCTCACCATGGCAATGACAGCCTTGGGTGCCGAGACCAGTATCGAGAAGTTCAAGAAGGCAGGCGCCAAACCATTCATCCTCGCCGCAGTCCTCTTCGTATGGCTCATCGGTGGAGGCTATTGTATGGCAAAGTTCTTCGTACCTATTATTAATTAATATAAAACACAATGGACATCTTATTATCTCTTATCCCTATCGCATTGCTGATACTGCTGATGGCAGTGTTCAAGCAACCAGGCGACCGAAGCAGTCTCATCACTCTTGTCGTCACAGCGGTGATTGCCGTTTTTGGTTTTGGCATGTCTTTCCACGATATGTCGTTCTCGTTCCTCTATGGAGCCACCAAGGCCATATCGCCCATCCTCGTCATCATCCTGATGGCAATCTTCAGCTATAACACCCTTTTGCTCACAGGCAAGATGGAGGTTATCAAGCGCCAGTTCTCAATGATTTCCACCGACCGCAGCATCCAGGTGTTGCTCATGACATGGGGCTTTGGCGGCATACTCGAGGCTATGGCTGGATTCGGTACGGCAGTGGCTATTCCCGCCGCCATACTCATCAGTCTTGGCTACAAACCGATTTTCTCGGCTGTCGTATGCCTTATTGCCAACAGTGTCGCCACCACCTTTGGTGCCATTGGTACGCCTGTTATTGTGCTTGCCAACGAGACTGGTCTTGATGTCAACATCCTCGCCTCCAACATCGTGTTGCAGTTGGCTCCGCTGATGTTCATCATACCATTTATTATTGTTTATATGGCAGACAGTCGCAAGGAGGCTCTGCTCAAGAATATCGTCCTCTCGCTCGTTGTGGGAACAGTGTCGTTAGGCAGCCAGTATGCCGCAGCCCTATATATGGGAGCCGAGTCGCCAGCCATCATAGGTAGCTTGCTCTCAATCATCGTGATTGTCATTGCCGCCCGATTCGTCAAGGGCGACAAGGCTGAAGAAGTGGCGGCACAACCCAAGTCAAGCGTTGGCGAACTGCTCAATGCATGGAGTGTCTATCTGCTCATCCTGTTGTTGGTGGTAGTCACCAGTCCTCTCTTCCCCTCATTGCGTTCAGCACTCAGCGGAGCTCTCGTCACCACCATCCACTTCCCCGTAGAGGGCATCAGCGACTATAAGATTTCGTGGCTCACCCATGCCGGAGTGCTCCTCTTCTTGGGAACATTCATCGGAGGTCTCATTCAAGGAGCCTCTGTCGGCGGCATCTTCCAGACATTGTGGAAGACGGTGAAGGGACTGAAGGCAACGTTGATAACAGTCATCTGTCTTGTAGGATTCTCCACAGTGATGGATTATGCCGGAATGATAACAGTAATCGCCGGTGGACTTGCCGCAGCCACAGGCTCACTCTATCCTTTGTTTGCCCCGTTGGTGGGAGGCATCGGCACCTTCATCACCGGAAGCGACACCTCGGCCAACATCCTCTTTGGCAAGATGCAATCCACTGTAGCGGGCCATATCAATGTCTCTCCCGAATGGCTTGCAGCCAGCAACTCAGTGGGAGCCACCGGTGGCAAGATTATCTCTCCGCAGAGCATAGCCATCGCCACCTCCGCCTGCTCGCTTCAGGGCAAGGAGGGCGAGATACTCAAGAAGTCAATGCCCTGGGCCATCCTCTACATCGTCATCTCTGGCCTTATGGTATATCTCCTCGTGTAGGATAATAACATTAAGCTATAATACGATAACTCCTCTATATCCAATGAAAAACATGCGATTTAGAGGAGTTATCTTATTTTTCCTATTTAAAACGGATTTTTTTGACTAAATATTATTAAAAATGAGGAACATCTTTTGGTAGTATGCGTGTTTTTTGCTATTTTTGCACACAGAAATATTGCATAAAATCATCGATAAAGGTAGATGGCATAT
>JBJEAY010000039.1:0-3673 GCA_051869575.1 Prevotella sp.
GGTTGAAAAAATGTCTCGTTGATATAGACAATTTTGAACACCCTACCTCTATGGTCAAGGTGTATAAGTCTGTTAACGGTTCTTATTATCCCGTGGCAACCTTCTTGGAGCAGACAACCCTCGGCAACAGCACAGGCGAGGTGAACTATATCAAGTTTGCCGAAGCTACCGACATTCAGTATGTGCGCATCGTGGTAAATACTCCCCCGTTCTTCAAGAACTATCAGGTGTCGATAGCAGAAATAGGACTGTATAAATAATAATATTGGTTTGATATATGAAGAAATTGTTTTTTTCCACATTATTGCTCTTGTCTGTAGGATTGCAAAGCCCATATGCGCAGCAGAACGACAAATTGCTTAAAACATTGAAGTCGGAACTGAATACAAACTTCAGCCAATTGCAGCAGCAGGAGGTGAAGCCCTACTTTATGAGCTATCGTGCCGAGGATGTGTATAAGGTGAGCATCGTAAGCGCTTTCGGTTTCACTAATACCAACCAGGAGAATCGTACGCGTACGGTTACCCCGCAGATACGCCTTGGCGACAAGACACTCGATAATTTCAAGTATAACTCTCAGGGAGCGAAGAGCCGCGACGGCCGCTCGGCTGTCACTGTCACCATTCCCTACGAGGACGATTGTACCGAGGGTATTGTGACGAATATTTGGAACGCCACCAACAGCCGCTACGACTATGCCCTTAATGCCTATCGTCAGACCCAGAGTCGTGCCGCCACAAGTGCTGCCGACGAGGACAAGTCGCCTTGCTTCTCAGATGCCAAGGTGGAGAAATACTACGAACAGCCTTACGACCTCGAAAAGGTGAAAATCGACCGCGGGGCATGGCAGAAGAGGCTTGATGCCATCTCCGGCAGGTTCAAGGCAGACCCAAGTCTGAGCAAGGGCAACGTCAGTCTCGACTATAACGTGTCGCGCACATACTTTGTCAATACCGACGGCACTGAGGTGGTGCAGAACCGCCGTACCATTCGCATAATGCTCTCTGTGGAGAGTGTCACTCCCGATGGTATGACACTGCCTCTGATGACTGATTTCTTTGCCTTCGACCCCGACTCGCTTCCCTCGCAGAAAATGATGATGGATGCCGCCGACGACTTGGTGAAGAGAATGCAGGCACTTAAGGCTGCTCCAGTGGCAAATCCTTATACAGGACCAGCCATACTTTCAGGACCGGCAAGTGGAGTGTTCTTCCATGAGATATTCGGTCATCGCCTCGAAGGTCATCGTCTGAAGAAGGGTGGTGAGACATTCAAGAATATGGTGGGCAAGGAGGTGTTGCCCGAGGCTTTCCAGGTGTATTGCGACCCAACTCTCACAAAATATGCCGGAACCGACATGAACGGACATTATGTGTATGACAGTGAGGGCGTGAAGTCGCGCCGTGTGGATAACGTGGTGAATGGCGTATTGAGGAATTTCCTCATGAGCCGTGTGCCGCTCGACGGATTTCCCGAGAGCAACGGACACGGTCGTGCCTCGGGTGCCAACGACCCCGTGAGCCGCCAGTCGAATCTCATTATCGAAACCTCAAAACCCTATACCGACGCACAGCTCCGCGAGATGCTCATTGCCGAGGTGAAAAAGCAGGGCAAGGACTATGGCTACTTCTTCAAGACAGTGACAAGCGGATTTACTTTCACTGGCGAGGGAAACAGCATCAACTCGTTTAATGTCACTCCCGTGGAGGTATTCCGTGTTTATCCCGACGGACGTCCCGACGAACTGGTGCGTGGTGTGGATCTGATAGGCACTCCGTTGTCGATGTTCTCCCATATAGTGGCTGGTGGCAACGAAGCCGCTGTGTTTACGGGCTCTTGTGGCGCTGAGTCGGGATGGGTGCCTGTGACTACGGCTTCCCCGTCGCTATTTGTCAGTCAGATTGAGACACAACGCAGTCCTAAGACAAACAACATACCCGCCATCCTGACAGCCCCGTCTCTCACCGCAAAGACAGGATTGAATGACAATGACGCCGTGTTCTCAGCCATGAAGGATGAGCTGAAGCGAACCCGCGAGGACTTGCATGTGGAAGGTACCGAGCCTCCCTTCTGGGCAGCCTATACCACTACGCACTATTCTTCTTTTGACATTGTAGGCGAGTTGGGAGGAATATCATCCGAACAGTATGTTCCTGCACAGACCAACCTTACGGGACATCTCATGCTCGGAAACTTCAAGCGCACAAGCGATTTCCCCGGACGACCACTCATCATGGGTGGTGTGGCAGCCAATAAACTGGACTACGTGGACCTGAGGCGTGAGTTTTGGAAGATGAGCGACATGCTCTACAAGAACGCAGTGCCTATGATGGCGCAGAAGCAGGGTATGCTGAGCCAGTATCAGTTGCCTGCATCCTTGGAGCGCATCCCCGACCTCCAGCGCTCAGCTCCTTGTACATATATTGAGGAAAATGAAAACGACTATACTGTTGACATGCCACAACTGAGGCATGTAGCCAAGGAACTGTCTGCCATATTCAAGGACTACAAGTATCTTCAGAACACGTCAGTGAAGATAAGCGGTTCGAAGACCGACACTTATCTTTCAACCACCGAGGATGTAAACATCAAGCAGCCTCACAACTACGTGAGGTTGACGGCAAAGGCCACCTTTGAGGATGACAACAACGTGAAGATGTCCGACGAGCTTAACCTCTATTTCCTCTCGCCTGCCGACATGCCTTCGATTGACGTGCTGAAGGAGAAGGTGCGCAAGTTTGCCGACGATTGCATGGAGATGCGCAATGCTCCTAAATTAGAGGACGACTACAAGGGTCCTGTTCTTTATGGCGATGATGCTTCCAAGCAGGTATTCACGTCCAACTTCCTCTCATCTGGGCAGTTCTATGCCAAGCAGTCGATGCAGGAAGACCCGAAATCTCTCGGACAGAAATTGGGCAAGAGTATCATGGACGAGCGCATATCCATCCTCAACTACACCGACCGTAAGGAATACAACGGCATTGCGCTCGCTGGACACTATGCCGTGGATGCCGACGGATTCAAGCCCGAGCCAGTGATGACAATCGTTGACAAAGGTGTGTTCAAGATGATGCTCAACCGAAAGACTCCAGCGCAATATGCTGAGAAGAGCACTGCGAGCGCGCGCTTCACCAACAATCCGATGCAGGTGATACCCATGGTGGGAGTGGGAACGCTTCACATCAAGGCCGACGATGCCACAAAGGACGAGAACATGATGAAACTGCTGCTCAAGGCAGCCAAGAAGGCGAAGAAGGAATATGCCTACATCATCACCACTCCCGAGAACTACACATCGCTGCGCATTTATCAGGTGAACGTGAAAACTGGTGAGCGAAAACTCGTCAAGACCGATGGTATTACTCTCCCGACAAAGGGACAGATGAAGAAGTTCTTGGCAATATCCGACAAGGAGAACGTTTCCAACGACTTGTCGTGGTATAGTCACTCGATAATCTATCCGAGTGCAGTTATTCTCGACGACATCGAGATTAACACCCCGGCAATGAAAAGTCAGAAACCGTCGGCTCTGACATATCCACTATTACGTGAGTAAAGATTCTCTCTCTAAATACATATTATCATTGCCGCCGTCCCTGTGTGAACAAGGGCGGCGGCTTCATTATTGTTGAGGCTTAGCTAAGGTAAATCTGTTAAAAAGTCGCAAATA
>JBJEAY010000040.1:0-3673 GCA_051869575.1 Prevotella sp.
AAACTGTAAGGCAACAGTCTCCTTGTCGCTTCCCAACAACAATGGCGCAATCTCAGTCTTCAGTTCAAATATGTGTGGCGTTGTGAGGTGCGTCCAACTTTCCTCAGCCCTGTATTTTACCACATATTGCATTTTCTCCCTCACGGCAATGCGTGAGTCGTTGAGTGCCACAACCTGACTCCTTAGCAATGCCTTTGTCTTGTCGTGCAGAGCCTTGGCTTTCTCGTCCTGTTGGTATGACGGATGTTGCAGTTCAAGTGCAATCTCAGCCCTCACGCCGAATATTCTTTCAGTGATGGATTTCTGGCGTTTTTCATTTCCATCGTCCGTCTGTTGGCTGAAATAGTCAAGGTTGCCGCACCAGTCGAAGATGTAGAAGCAGTCCTTGTCCATGTCTCCATACAGTTTTTCGCAAAGTCTCACGCCTCTTCCCTTCATCTGAGTGAATTTTATCCATGACTTCACACGCTTGTAGAATACGAGGTTGACAACTTCGGGAGCGTCAACGCCAGTGTCGAGCATATCCACACTTACCGCTATCTGTGTATTTCCGCCCGATGCGCAGAATTTCTTCACCATGTCCAAGGCGTTTTTCACCGAGTAGTCAATCAGTTGGCAGAAATCGGGACCATATTCAGGATACACCTTTCTGAACCTTTCAACTATCACTGTTGCCATATTATGGTCGGATGCAAATATGATAGTCTTGCCTATTGTCTCGCCGTTGTTCACTTTCAGCCCCTTCTCCATCAGTGTTCTCAGCATCTTGTCGATGGTGTCGATGTTGATGAGATAGTTGTTTATCTCTTCGGGCTCAATATCCCTGTGATATTCCTCGTCCTCAGGTATTCCATTCTTCAGTTTCTCATATTCCCACACTGATTCCAATTGTTCCTTCTGCTGCTTGCTCAGATCTTCATATTTTATTCCCTCCTTCATGAATTTTGTCGAGAAGTCGAAGCCCTTGCAATCCACTATATGTTTTTCCTTAACAGCCTCCTTCCAAGTGTATTCAAAGTTAGGCTCTTCGAGTTCCATCAGTTCAAAGGTATTGTGGTCAATTTCATCCTTCGGCGTGGCAGTCATACCGAGCACCAATGCGTCGAAATAGCTCAATATGCTTTTGTATTTCCCGAATATGCTACGATGAGCCTCGTCGATGATGATGAGGTCGAAGTGCCCGATTGACAGTTTCTTTTCCTCCTTGTCGATGAGGTTTATTGCTGTCTGATATGTAGAGAATGTGATAGACTTATTCAGATCGGGATCACTTTTCGCCGAGATATTCTCCACTGTTTGCGAGGGCAAATGTTTTACAAAGCTACTCATGGCCTGTTCCACGAGAGTTGTCCTGTCGGCAAGGAAGAGAATGTTATTCACCCTGTTGTTGCGCTTCAACAGTTCCACTACTCCCACTGCCGTACGAGTTTTTCCTGTTCCTGTTGGCATCACAAGCAAGCTGCGTCTGAACATCTTGTTAAAGTGTTCGCATATCGCCTTCTCTGCCCTTAGCTGATAATCTCTTCCTGCAATATCTGGATTGCCATTCAAATCCCTGATAATGAGTCTTCCACGCTTCTTGATAAGCTCTTCCAAGTCTTTCATACTATGGAATCCGTAGAGTTGTCTGTCGGGATAGCCGCATCCGTCAATCACTTTGGTAACGAATCCGTTGGAATAGTATATCACCGGTCTTCTCCCGTATTGCCTCTCAAGGCAGTCGGCATATTGCTCAGCCTGGTTCCTTCCTGCTGCGGCATCCTTGGATGTGCGCTTTGCCTCAATCACAGCCAATGGTTTCCCATCCTTTCCATATAGCACATAGTCGGCATATCCGGTGCCTGAAGCTTGTGGCAGGCCTTCTACCTTTATTTCGATGCACGCCTTTTCGGCTGCCACCAATCCCTTCTCTGTCAATATGTCCCATCCCGCTTCCTTCAGCATCAGGTCGATGAAGAGCTTTCGAGTCTCAGGTTCTGTGAATTTAGTCTTATACTGACCTTCGTTCAGAGGACCTTGCTTAGGCGTAGCCTTCACTGCCTGCACCTCGTCGATCACGCTTTTGGCGGTAGCGGTGGGAGCCACTCTCATTCTCGGTCTCCTTTGAATGAGATTGTCATCGAAATCGGGGAATGACGATATAAGCCCGAATTTCATAAGTACAGCCCCCACCGCACCATGCAGTTGTCTGAGCACAAAATAAGACTCGTTCCTCTTAACGCTACTTGGATTGTGCGCTCCGATATTTCCTATTTTCCTTATGTAGTGCAGACTTTGCATCATGCTCGCATCGTTGATATATCTGACGAACTTGTCATCATTCATCAACTCAAAGAGGCTTTTGCCCTCGGCATCACCGATATGTTCGAGGCGGAATATCGCCTGAACAATCCAGTCGAGCACGTTTCTTGCATACAGCACCGATGTTCCTGGGTCGGATGCCTGTCTGCATTCAACCTCGCAACATAGTTCATAAAGGTGTTTAACACCCTCACGGTCTTTTAGGTAATCAAAGTTTGTCATATCGTCATTCTTTTTATAAGTTTATATTTATTCAAACCAATACTGCATTCTTGCAGCCAAGAGAGTTTCTGCCTCTTTCTTAGTCTCCTTCACCTTGGATTTCATCGCCTCGATGGCTTCGATTTTGCGGGCGAATGATTGTTGGAGGGGGAGAGGGGGAACGGGTAATGAAATTTCATTAAGCATTTTAACTGTGATTTGATTAATGGTAGTCGTCTTTCCATGAATCAAACTATCTCTAAACGCTGGTGTATTAAAATAACCATATAGATAAGAATTCATATCAGAGCGGATTACAGTCATGAAAGCTCCGTAAGTCATTTGCTCGTTCAGATTTTTTATTATTGCAACTTTCCCTACGTGTCTTAAACTACCATTTCTTGTACACATCAATATGTCACCGTCTTTGACATATTTATGTGATGGTATATTTGTATCAACCCTCAATATATCATTAAAGACCAATGTTGAATTTTGTATATTACCAGACCTTAATACTATAACTCCATTATCTACGACATGCTCTGGTTTGTATGTAAGACCGATGGTCGCATTAGCTATTTCTCCTAATTTCTTCACTCCCCATCCCTTTTCATTCTCAACAGGGTCACCAAACATCTCATAGAAGATTGATTGAGAGAGTTTATCCAACTCCTTCAATTGCTCGTCATATTTGGAAATCATTTCTGTTATCATGTCAATTTCTGAAACGATTGAGAGTTGGATAGAAAAAGGAGGTATTGGGATTATAAATTCAGCAATTGCTTTTCTATCACCTCTTGGCATTTTTGCACCATGAGTGTTTATATTGTCATATTCAAAAAATGAATCTGAAGACAAAACATTGTATAGATATGATGAATTTAACCTACTGATATAATTATCTGCTACTCTAATATTAATTACGTCACCACTCGATGCTCCATATCTGTCAGCCTTCCATATCTTTTTCAAATATGGACGTATATTTCCAAGAAGAATATCATTTTTCATAAATTCAATCGCATTATCTACTTTGGGTAATTCATCAGAAAAAGACACGCCACCCCTATCTTTAATTAATGTTTCAACTCCAACATATTGTTGTCCTGATAAATTAGTTAAAGATAATCTTTTTGTCGGATAGATGGTTACCTCTCCCAACTTCTTA
>JBJEAY010000041.1:0-3659 GCA_051869575.1 Prevotella sp.
CGATCTAATCTTGTATATCAGTGGTTGTGGCGATTTTACTTTCGAAATGAACATCAGCATATATATAGGCAGATATATGATGCGATCCACAACGCGGAGATTGTCATTACACAAGACGAGTGCCTCGCGAATATTGTATTCGGGTGTGTTCAGAACATTGCGTAAGGCATTATGACGTTCATAGTCTTTGCCCGACTTGACTTCAACAGGTATGATCTCCGTGTCATTTTCCAACAGGAAGTCAAGTTCGCCTTGCTTCTTGCTATTGAAATAATAGAGAGGATAGCCATGGGCATGTAGCTCCTGCGCCACTACATTCTCATAGATTGCACCGTGATTTATATTGACATTTCCCTGTAATATCTGAAGCTGTATTCCGTCTGCATATTGACAGGCGAGAAGTCCCACGTCATTCTGGAATAACTTAAACAGATTTCTCTGTTCGCTGAGTTTCAGAGGCAAACATGGTTCGGAGACATTATATGTGGGCAAAGCCATATCAGCATCTTTCAGCCAAAGGAAGTCATTCTCGTGCCGTGAGAATGTTTTGTGCTCATTCAGTCTTTTGAGAATAAAACGCTTGTTCTTTGCATTCAGTTCTGACGGGATAAGTTCGAAAATCTCATTGATATATAATTTCTGAATGGAGTCATATCTGCCGATGTCACGCCTGTATAGCATCAGAATATCTCGCTGCTCCTGAAATACCCGCTGCATATTGTTAGTGTCGATATATGCCTGTACAGCAGCCGGCATACCTCCCACTATAATGTAGAGATGAAACAGCTGCATCATCTTGTCGTGGATAAATCCATCTACAGGCTTTCGGCTTTCCCAACACTCACGCAAGGAGTCAATAATTCTGTCACTTATACCAACTGCACGTATGAATTCCTCGAAATCAAGCGGATACAATTGATATTCTGACATATATCCGACTGGAACAGAACGTATGTCCTTCAGTTCAACACCGAGTAGCGAACCACTTAGGGCATACTGATAACTGCCCTCTTCGACAAGAGCTTTCACCCATGTCATCACGTCTGGACATTCTTGTACCTCATCTAAGAAAACAAGTGTCTTGCCTATCTCCAAATTTACATCTGAATATGCTGAGAGACGAATCAGCAAGTCCTTGACATCTCTTGTACCCTTAAACAATGCCATACTGTCGGGTTGAAGCAGGAAGTTCACTTCAACAAGGTTAAGACCATTATTCTTGGCATATTTTCGGATAGCATACGTCTTGCCCGACTGTCGTGCGCCAGTCAGGAATAGAGCCTTTCGTGAGCTTCTGAAATGCTCCTCAATAACTGTATCAATCTTTCTTTTTATCATACAAATGTAACTTTTCCAAGGCGTTTAACCCTTATTTATGTAACTTTTCCAAGATATTTTGCCCCTGTTTTTGTAACTTTTCCAAGTATTTCTGCTGCAAAGATACGGTTTTTCCTTGAATAATCAATAACAATATTGAGTAAATCATTCATTATTTACATATAATTAACGGACACAATTTAAATGCTAAAACTGAGTTAAAACCACTTAAACATTCGTTTTTTTATCTGGTTTTTATTACTTTTGCATCGTAAAACATAATACAAGGAACGTAATGGCAAAGATAGCATTCGAAGAAAAGCAGAACATCGAGTATAAGGAGTCGTGGCGTGACGAATACCTCAAATGGATTTGTGGTTTCGCCAACGCACAGGGCGGCAGAATTTATATCGGTGTGGATGACAACCACGAGGTGGTAGGCATCTCCGACAGCAAACGGCTGATGGAGGACATACCCAACAAGATTGTCACCACACTCGGCATTGTGGCAGAAGTCAATCTACATGAGGCTGAATGTCTGGAATACATCGAGATTGTCGTTAATCCAAGCAATGTACCCATTGCCTTCAAGGGACAGTATCATTACCGCTCCGGCTCTACAAAACAAGAGTTGAAGGGCGTAGCTTTGCAGCAGTTCCTACTGAAGAAGATGGGATTGTCATGGGATGATATGCCTGTGCCTTATGCCACTATTGATGACATCGATCGCTCTGCAATCGACTATTTCCTCCGTCGCAGCATTGCTTCTGAGCGCATGGACGAGGAGGAGCAGAATGCTTCAACGGAAGATGTATTGCGTAATCTTGACCTCATCACACCAGAGGGTGAGCTGAAAAGTGCTGCTATCTTACTCTTCGGCAATCGTGTCCACAAATTCTTCCCTGCTGCAGAGTTCAAGATAGGGCGTTTCCATAATGATGAGAGCGACCTTATCATACAGGACGTGGTGGATTGCAACCTCATACAGATGGCAGGCAAGGTGATGGATCTGCTGCGCTCCCGTTACTTGGTATCTCCCATCCGCTACGAGGGTTTTCAGCGCATAGAAGAACTGGAGATACCGCAAAAGGCATTACGCGAGTTGATATACAATGCCATAGTACATAAGCTATATAGCGGCCCTGCCATCCTAATGCATGTATTTGACAAGAGCGTAGAACTTTGGAACTATGGTCTTCTGCCAGAGGAACTCACACCTGCCGACTTGATGAAAAAACATGCCTCTTATCCACGTAACCGAAACATTGCCTCTGTGTTCTACAAAGCTGGATTCATCGAATCGTGGGGACGCGGCTACAAGAAGATACGCGAGGAGTTTGAAAAAGCCGGGCATCCTGTTCCGACCGTAGAGGAAAGTGGTGGCGGTGTATTGGTGACGATAAAGCGCAAAACCATAGAGGATATTATTGCTGGCAGAGAGGAAAATGGCGCTGTAAATAACGAAAGTGGCGCTGTAAATGATAAAAGTGGCGCTGTAAAGGACGGTTTAAATGTCGGAAAGAATGTTGGAAGGGAAAATGACGTAAACAACTGTGAATCAGATAATAAAGGAAACGTCAATAAGGCAGATGTCGGTGTAAATGTCGGAGTAAACGACGAAAATGGCGGTTTAAATGGCGGTTTAAATACTGAAGGTGGCGCTGTAAACAATGAAAGTGGCGCTGTAAACTCAGATGTTACATTATTAATGGAATTAACTGCTCGTCAAAAACGTATAAAGGAACTAATTAGAATCAAGCCTACCATCACAATTCTTCAGATGACCTTAATTCTATCTATTCCGAGGCGAACTCTTCAACGCGATTTATCTATACTACAAAAGGCTGGTGTCATCCGACATGAAGGCAGCGACAAATCTGGAATTTGGGTAGTACTCGAGCCTTACAACTCGAAGTTGTAGTATTAAGCACTCAACTTTCGGAAGTAACAAAACCGTCTGTATATGAGAATACCCGCGGGTAATTATTTATGTTTTTCAATGTGGATGCCACTGGGTGCGTGGGCGTCTCGCCTGCGGTCTGCGTAGAGAGTAATCAAAAACATCATATAGGGAAGATATATGTTTTCTCGACAAGCCGCGGGCGAGACGCCCACGCTCCCAGAGGCATCCGCACAGTTTTCTCTTCATGACCTTGAGTCAATGATTATAGACTAATATGAGGTGCAGTGTTATACCGCACCTCATACTTAACGAACTGATATTTTTACATATTGTTAAATGTTTTATTTGCAGATAGCACGGACTTTCAAGCCGGATGCTCTATCTTTATATTCTATGAGGCGGTCTGACCAACCATTGAAACCTGAATAGTACCATGAAT
>JBJEAY010000042.1:0-3658 GCA_051869575.1 Prevotella sp.
GAATTCCGACTCCACAATCTTCGACACCTTATTGGGAGATGTCAGATTGAAAGCCACATTGGCGAATGCGGGGTCGAGAGTGCCTCGTCCCGTATATCCTAATTCACCACCCTGACGAGCCGAACCGGGGTCCTCGCTATATAGTCGTGCCAGAGTGGAGAACTGCGTCTCTCCCTTGGTCACACGGTCGGTGAACTCGCGCAACTGGTCCTTCACACGATTGATTTCCTCCTGCTCTATCTTCGGTGTCTGTGTAATAATCTGCACCTCCACCTCAGTGGGCACGTAGGGAATACTGTCCTCGGGCAAGTCCTTGAAGAATCGGCGCACCTCGGCAGGAGTAACTGCAATATCCTTCACCAGTTCCTTGCGCATCTCCTCAGCCATCTTGCGGTCGCGCATGGTGTCATGCAGTTCGTTGCGCATCTGTGCGATGCTCTGCTTCTTGTATTCCTCCAACTTCTCCTTCGAGCCCACCATCTGTGTCCAGTAGTTTATCTGGGCCTCCACCTCCTGCATGATTTCCGATTCTGTCACCTCTATACTGTCGATGGCAGCCTGGTGCAGGAATAGCTTCTGCACTGCTATCTGTTCGGGTATGACACAGTCGGGGTCACCATTCCATCTGGTGCCCTCCTGTTCGGCTTGCAGTCGTGCCTCCTCGACATCCGACTTGAGTATGGCCTCGTCGCCAACAACCCATATCACCTCATCGACGATACTCTTCTCGACAATCTTGGGTTCCTCGACGACCTTGGTATCCTCGTTTTTCTTCTCATCCGTCTTCTGATCCTGTGCCATGGTGCACAGTCCTGCCAATGGCAGCATAGCCATTAAGGCGATGCGGAATCTGTTAGTTGCTTTCATGTATATCAATTATGTTTATTTACAGTTTTCAATACTTCGTCATATATCACCACGTCATATCGCTTGCGCAGTGCTGCCACCCATCGCTTCTCCAACTCGTCCTGCCAGTCGGCGGCAACGGCGGCTCTCACCTCCTCAAACTTCTTCTTGCCGTAGCGTTTCTTGCGGTATTTCTTATACCATTTCATCTGACCGACGGAGTCTGCAGCTGCCTTCTCCCACACCTCGCGGTTGCTCACCTCGAAGAGCAGCAGTCCGTCGTGGTATTCCTGTATCAGATATTTCATTGCCTCGTCGGCCTTGGCGAGCGAGTCGGCTTTCTGCTGCATTACCTCGGCCACTGTGAGTCGTCCGTCCGACGATTTCACCATTTCGCTCACCTTGCGCTGGGCAATGGCGTCGCGCAGGTTGCGTTTCTCTATAAAATTTATAATGTTCGCGCGCAAGGAGTCGTATGGTTCGAGTTGCTTGCGGTCGGTCATCTTCACTATGTGATAACCCACGGGCGAGAGGAACGGCTTGCTCGTCTCTCCCTTGTTGAGGGCGAATGCCACGTCCTCAAACTCCTTGAGGGTCTGCCCAGTGCATATCCATGGCAACTGCCCTCCGCGCTTTGCCGAACCGGGGTCTTGCGAGAATCTCGTAGCAAGGTCGGCAAAGTCCTCGCCCCGCTGCAGACAGGCATATATCGAGTCAATTCTCATCTTTGCCGAGTCCTGGGCAGCGCTACTTGCCTTCTGCGCCAATCTCATCAGTATGTGGGCAGGGCGTATGAGTCCCTTGTCGCCTATCATATTCAGTCGGTCGGCGTATATCCGTCGTGCCTCGTTCTCCACGTCCTCGGATGTCACGATAGTGGGGCGCACCTGTTGGTCGCGGTATTTGGCAAACTCGGCCTTGAACGATGCGAGTGTGTCAAGTCGTGCGTCGAGGGCGGCTGCCACCTTGAGCTTGTAGTTTACAAACAGCGGCACATACTGCTCCACCGTGGTTTTCTCGATTACGTCATCGCCGTTGTTCTTGTTGTAAGAATACTCAAACTCCGACCTCGTGACGTTCTGACCGTTCACAGTCATCACCACGGGGTCGGATGTTTGTGCCCCCGCCATAGTGGCGAAGGCACATAATATGCTAATCAGCGATGTTCTCACCTTAAATTTATTCTTATAAGTTTTATATAAAGTAGTTCAAGGAGTCAAAGGAGTTTAAAGGAGTTAAAGACATTAGTCTTTACATCCATTTGAGAAGTTCTCAGGGACAAATCATACGTCTTTAACTCCCTTAACTTCTTTAACTTCCCCACTTCCACAAGTTGAGTGATTTATCAGTTGTTCGGACGAGAGTAGTTAGGAGCCTCGCTTGTGATCGAGATGTCGTGCGGATGACTCTCAAGCACACCGGCATTGGTGATGCGGGTGAACTTGGCGTCGTGCAACTTCTCGATGTTGGCAGCTCCGCAATATCCCATACCCGAGCGCAGTCCGCCGATGAGCTGGTATATCACCTCCTGCACGGTTCCCTTGTAAGGCACACGTCCGGCGATTCCCTCGGGCACGAGCTTCTTCACGTCCTTGGTGTCGCTCTGGAAATAGCGGTCCTTCGATCCGTTCTTCTGCTCCATGGCCTCGAGCGAACCCATACCGCGGTAGCTCTTAAACTTACGTCCGTTGAAGATGATGGTCTCACCGGGGCTCTCCTCTGTTCCGGCAACGAGCGAACCGATCATAACTGAGCTTCCACCGGCAGCCAATGCCTTGACCACATCGCCTGAATAGCGCAATCCACCGTCGGCAATCAATGGAACACCAGTGCCCTTCAATGCGCTATATACATCATATACGGCACTCAACTGGGGCACACCCACACCGGCAACTACACGAGTGGTGCAGATAGAACCCGGACCAATTCCCACCTTGACGGCGTCGGCACCGTTATCCACGAGCATCCTTGCAGCCTCGCCCGTAGCCACATTACCCACAACGATGTCCACCTTGGGGAATGAGGCCTTAGCCTCCACGAGCTTCTCAATCACCGACTTCGAATGTCCGTGGGCAGTGTCGATGATGATTGCGTCGGCACCGGCATCCACGAGAGCCTGCATACGATCGAGCGTATCCACTGTCACGCCCACTCCGGCAGCCACTCTCAGTCGGCCCTTGGCATCCTTGCAAGCCATGGGCTTGTCCTTGGCCTTGGTGATGTCCTTGTATGTGATGAGTCCCACGAGGTGGTTGTCCTTGTCCACCACGGGCAGTTTCTCAATCTTGTTTTCCTGCAGTATCTGTGCTGCGTCGCTCAGGTCGGTCTGCTGATGTGTAGTGACGAGGTTGTCCTTCGACATCACGTCATCCACCTTCTTGTCGAGATGACGCTCAAAGCGCAAGTCGCGGTTGGTGACGATACCCACGAGATGGTTGTCGTCGTCAACAACGGGGATACCACCAATATGATATTCAGCCATCATGTCGAGAGCGTCCTTCACCGTAGAGCCTCGGCGGATGGTGACAGGGTCGTAGATCATACCGTTCTCGGCACGCTTCACGATAGCCACCTGTCGGGCCTGCTCCTCGATGGTCATGTTCTTGTGAATCACTCCTATACCTCCCTCGCGCGCAATGGCAATAGCCATTTGCGACTCGGTCACGGTGTCCATTGCCGCTGTGACGAATGGCACGTTAAGCGGAATGTTACGGGAGAACATGGTTTTCAACTCTACCGTTCTTGGCAGTACCTCTGAATAAGCTGGGATTAACAGGACGTCGTCGAATGTCAGTCCGTCCATTACGATTTT
>JBJEAY010000043.1:0-3650 GCA_051869575.1 Prevotella sp.
GTATCTCGGATGTGCTGATACGGAGGAGAACAAGAATCGGCTGGTTCAGATTGTCCGCACCCTTATCGAAGAGACGGTTAAGAGAGAGGAGGAGAGGAAGGAAAACCTTAGACGTAATCAGGAGTCGCTCGAATACGTCAAGCCTTATCAGGTAGGAATGAAATGGGGACTCCGTGGAAGTGACGGAAGAATGCTCGCCCCGCCCAAATACAGAAGCATCAGTGAGCGGAACGATTACTTCCTCATCGAAGACCTGCCCCTCCACTGGGGTGTCATGGACAAGTTCGGCAAGGTCTTGGTAGAACCCAAACACGACAAAGTGGAAATCACCCCCGACGGCAAAGCCATCCTGACCACCGTGACAGGCAAACAAACCGTCATCAACCTCAAATCCCCACAAAAATGACTATCTCCCCATCCATATCCTCATTCAGTCTTAGCCACCGTTCCCGGCAATTTTGTTGCCGGGTTTCTGGTATTTCCACTAATTCCGGGCTTTCCGTTATCCTTCGTCAGCCCCCGTGCTCGCCGTGTCAGCGGCGAGTTCCTCATCATTTTCAAATATAATTCCCTATGCTTCTAAGAGATTACCAGACAGATATATGCGCCCGAGTAAACGAGGCTTTCGATAAGCATCGCAGCGTAATGGTGCAAATGCCTACAGGTACTGGCAAAACCGTAGTGCTTGCCTCCCTCGTCAGTCAGATAGACATGACGAGTGTGCTGATTGTAGCCCACCGCCGTGAGCTAATCGAGCAAATCAAGGCAACCATCAAGCGCATGAAGATGGATGACCGTAACATCACGGTCGAGTCCATCCAGACCATATCCCGCCGTCTATCCTCTAATGGTGTTACAACACCCTCCTCCGGGGGGCAGGGGGGCTTCTCCTTGGTTGTCATCGACGAAGCCCACCACGCCCTTGCCAAAACCTACAAGATGATGTGGGACACATGGCCAGATGCCAAGTTCTTGGGACTTACCGCCACGCCATGCCGACTGAATGGTAAAGGCTTCACCGACCTCTTTGACGTATTGCTCTCTTCGCTTACCGTACCAGAGTTTATCAGGAAAGGGGTATTGGCTACGTTCGACTATGTCACCATCAACGAGGGCAGCAGCCAGCAACAACTGATTGACTCGCTGACGAAACGAGGTGCCGACGGCGATTATCAGGTGAAGGAGATGAACAAGGTGCTCAACAAGCGTCCGTCCATCGAGCAACTATACAACTGCTACACCAAGTTTGCCAAAAAGAAAAAGGGCATCATATATGCCGTGAGTATCGAACATGCCCGCAGCATAGCGGAATACTACGAGAGCAAGGGCATTAAGGCGGTAGCCATCAGTGCCAAGACCCCAGCTAAAGAAAGAGAAGAATTGCTTGAACGCTTTAAGGGCGATACCTCCCACCGGGGGGCAGGGGGGCTTCAAGTTCTTGTCAACGTCGATATTTTCTCCGAAGGCTTCGACTGCCCCGATGTAGAGTTCATCCAGTTGGCACGTCCTACCCTCTCGTTGGCGAAATACCTCCAGATGGTGGGTCGCGGACTGCGCCCGCACAAGAAGAAGGAGTGCTGCGTGATTCTCGACAACGTTGGACTTGTGCGACTCTTCGGACTGCCAACCCGATGCTGGGACTGGAAATCAGCCTTTGAGGGAAGGATGAAGATTAAAGGTGAAAGATTAAAGATTAGAGATAATCATTCATCACTCATCAATAATCAAGAAATCAAAAGTAGTCAGTCATCAGCAATCAATAATCAACCAATCGAAGATTTTTCTTTGGTTGTAGCTCACGAGCAGTTGGAGCAGCTGATTAAGGATGCCAAGTTGGAGGAGTGGAACAGCAGGCAGGGTATTGTAGAGGAGGAAGCCAAGGCATTCCAAAGTGAGAACGGCAAGTTATGGGGACTGCGGCGAGGTGGTATGATAATGGTAGAGCCAACCTATCTGAGGGTGTTCAACATCAAGGACGGACATGCTGCCGTGCGTTTGCAAGACACCAAGTTGGCGGTGGTGGATATGTCTGGCAATATAATCAGAGGTCTCGGCAAGGGCAGTTCTGCATACCTTTGCAGCAAGGACTTTGTGGAAGTCGAGAGAAATAATGATTATGACTATATCGACCTGCTGAGTGGAAAACCATACTACCACCTTCCGACTTTGGTTACGAGAGGGGAGATACAGCTGATAAAGGTGGCTATCGACGGTTGGTTGTTGCGTATGAAGGATCCTTTCGATTATGGCAGTGTCAATTTTGATTATTGTAGCAGGACAATTGAAGAATATGAATATTTCTATATGTTGTACCTGTCGAATGACAGGGGCAATATGGACTGTTATGCGGTGAATACCAAAATTCTGATAGTGTTCAAGGGCGACAACGAAAGGGCATACTGGCTCTACGATGTACATGAGGACGGCAGTATTGACGTGATTGACCGTCAGTGCAATGCCTACCATGTCATGCCCGACGGAACAAGGGAGAAGTTGAACCGCTGCGACATCCTGGAACAAAGTATGTCTATACTGAAGGAGATAGCAATCCAATACAGGAAAAAGGGTGGAGCCCCTGATGACCAATACAATTTGCGCCGATTCCGCAACAGAGTTCTCGCGGACCGCCTCTGTGAGAAACTGAAAGCGCTGAAAATCAAGAATCACCTATAGGTATCGGTCTTTGGTACCGCCATAGCGGTTGATTGGTACCGAGCTACATTCTCAATCCTCCAAGCAAAGTCCACGAAAAGCAAGGGCTGAAGGGTTCAACTGGTGAACAGTTGACCTTTCAGCCCTTATCTGTTATTCTCATCGTCGGAAAGCCGACTTCGCTACATATTCCTCCTGTTGGCCAACGTCATTGGCTTGCTCTTCCTTTTGGTACTCTTCCATATCGAGCAGTTGTTCATACGCCGAACTGATGTTTGCATCCAACGAGTGGTCATGACAGAAAGGGAAGGAGTGCTTTACTGCCAATCCCGCATTGGTCACGGTTCCTACATCCAAGCAGTCTTTCTCCTTGTCGTATTGCAGGTTCAGCAGACCGCCATTTGGCATCTGGCATATCGGCATCTTGTGCTGCGCCAACTCTGTAAACTCCTCGGCGGTCATTTCCCTCGCCACAGCCTTCACGTCCTCACTCGCTTGACCAAGACCATATCGGTTGATGTGGTCGCGCACCTCCTGTTCCGTATGTTTTGCAAACACCTCGTAGGTGCCGCCGACACTGCCATTATACACCACGGCAAAGTCCTTGTCCTCGATGAGCAGGTCATCGCCACGATTTTGATAGGGTGACTTGTAGGTATGTTCCTCGTCCATGGCATCACCATTGTCATACTCCTTGGCAGCTGTCAGCAGACCCTGATAGTTACCTTCCTCCTTCAGCTTGTCCAATTCCGAGGTGTCATCTGTCGATTGTAGATAGACAACAGAAGAATAATAGACTTGCTCAGCCCCCATGCTCGCCGTGTCAGCGGCGAGTCCCTTTGTCTCCTTTCCCGTCTTCTCTGCTATCGTTTCCGTCTGCTCAGCCTTTTTCTCATCCTCAATCTCCAAGGCTATCTGGTCAATGCGCTGAGTGAGCATCGATGATGCTTTCTTCACGTCGAGCAGCACCGTCTTGATAAACTGCGGCGACTCCTTCA
>JBJEAY010000044.1:0-3646 GCA_051869575.1 Prevotella sp.
CACACTTACGCGCTCGGAGTTGCTTGCTGACCACATATCGGCATCAAAGGCGGTGAAGGTGCTCATCGACCATCATCCCAATCCCGACGATTGCTTCAATCTCGTCATCTCACATCCCGAGATGAGTTCCACCTGCGAACTCATTTTCCGCATTGTGTGGCAACTGGGAGTCTTCGACCGTCTCGGCACTCACTTTGCAGTGCCTTGCTATTGCGGAATGATGACCGACACAGGCGGATTTACCTTCAACTCCACGCGTCCCGAGATATTCTTCATCATCAGCCAGTTGCTCACCAAGGGCATCGACAAGGACAAGATTTATCGCAATGTCTATAACGTTGCCAGCGAGAGCAAGTTACGGCTCTGGGGCTATGTGCTCTATGAGAAGATGGAATATGATGCAGCTCGACATGCCGCCTTCTTCACTCTCACACGCGACGACCTCAAGCGCTTCAATTATATCAAGGGCGACACAGAGGGACTCGTCAATATGCCTTTGCAGATCAAGGGCACACGCCTCTCGATTTCCTTGCGCGAGGATACCGACAAGGATAATACCGTTTGGGTGA
The DNA here is from genome assembly GCA_051869575.1 of Prevotella sp. GTDB lineage: Bacteria > Bacteroidota > Bacteroidia > Bacteroidales > Bacteroidaceae > Prevotella. Next base: position 570 of record JBJEAY010000044.1, read on the forward strand.
GTCTTAGGTCGGTGGATAATTTCAACTGCACCGAGATGGCTGCCGCATTCTTCAACGGTGGCGGTCATTTCAATGCTTCTGGCGGCCGACTCAACTGCTCGATCGAGGAGGCTGCAAGGATTACACGTAAAGCAATAGAAACATTTGAAGATAAGTTAAGATGAAAAATAGCAGATTAATGAGTAGGATGTTGGCATTTGCCCTCGTTCTCGTTGCCCTATGGTCGTGTGACGACTATGAGACATACGGCGAGCGCAAGGAGAAGGAACGCAATGCCATTAGCGAGTATATCAAGTCGCGCAACATCAAGGAGATTACCGAGGACGAGTTTGTGCTCAAGGGTTGCACCACCGACACCACGGCTCACGAGTATGTATATCTCACCAAGAGCGGCATCTGGATGCAGATTATCCGCAAGGGCGAAGGCACTATGCTCGAAAACAAGAAGCAGGTGAATGTGCTTATCAGATATGTGGAATATAATATCCTCGAAGGCGCAATCCTCACCAGCAACTATAGCTACAGCAACCTCTACGACAAGATGACCGTCTATCGCGAGGGCAGCAGCTACACAGCCTCATTCGTTCAGGGCATCATGAACAGCACCTATGGTGCGTCAGTTCCCGCTGGATGGCTCGTGCCGTTGGACTATATCACGCTCTCGCGTCCCACAAGCGATCAGGCTCTCGCCGAGGTGCGTCTCATCGTACCTCATTCCCAGGGCACTTCGTCGGCTCAGTCGAGCGTTTATCCGTGCTATTATCAGATTACATACGAAAGAGAAAGATAACTTTTTGATTAAAAATTAAGGTCGTATTTCACATGACACTAATAAAATCTATATCAGGTATTCGCGGAACCATCGGCGGTCGCACTGGCGACACGCTCAATCCGCTTGACATTGTAAAGTTTACAACGGCTTATGCCACATTCATTCGTCGTCACACCACTGGCGGCAGCGGAAAGATTGTCGTAGGTCGCGATGCACGTATGTCCGGTCAGATGGTTGACTCTATCGTCAGCGGCACGCTCGTGGGCATGGGATTTGATGTGCTCAACATCGGTCTTGCCACTACTCCCACCACCGAACTTGCTGTCACCATGTCGGGAGCCGACGGTGGTATCATCATCACAGCCAGCCACAACCCCCGTCAGTGGAATGCCCTCAAGTTGCTCAACTCCCACGGTGAGTTCCTCACCAAGGCCGACGGCAACGAGGTGCTCGACATTGCCGAGCGCGAGGACTTCGAATATGCCGATGTTGACAGTCTTGGCAAGATAATCAACGACTCGTCGTTCGACGACCGTCATATCGAGTCGGTTCTCAATCTTCAAATTGTTGACGCTGAGGCTATTCGCAAGGCCAAATTCAAGGTGTGCGTTGACAGTATCAACAGTGTGGGTGGAGTCATTCTGCCCAAACTCCTCGACCGTCTCGGAGTGGAGTATAAGTTCCTCAATGCCGATCCCACAGGCGACTTTGCCCATAATCCCGAACCCTTGGAGAAGAATCTCACAGGCATTATGGACGAGATGAAATCCGGAGCCTATGATCTCGGTATTGTGGTAGATCCCGATGTCGATCGCCTTGCCTTCATCTGCGAGGATGGCCGCATGTTCGGCGAGGAATACACCCTCGTCAGTGTAGCCGACTATGTTCTGAGCCATACCCCTGGCAACACTGTCAGCAATCTCAGTTCCACTCGCGCCTTGCGTGATGTCACCTCTAAGCATGGCGGCACTTATACGGCAGCCGCAGTGGGCGAGGTGAATGTCACCACCAAGATGAAGGAGGTGGGAGCAGTCATCGGTGGCGAGGGCAACGGTGGAGTCATCTATCCCGAGAGCCACTATGGTCGTGACGCTCTCGTGGGCATTGCCCTCTTCCTCTCGTCGTTGGCCCACAAGGGATGCAAGGTGAGCGAGCTTCGCGCCACATTCCCCGAATATTACATTGCCAAGAATCGCATCGACCTCACTCCTTCCACCGATGTTGACGCTATCCTCGTGAAGGTGAAGGAGCTCTACGCCAACGAGCAGGTTAACGACATCGACGGAGTGAAGATTGATTTCCCCGACAAGTGGGTTCATCTGCGCAAGTCAAACACCGAACCGATTATCCGTGTCTATAGCGAGGCTTCGACTATGGAGGCTGCCGACGCTCTCGGCAAGCAGATAATGCAGGTGGTATATGACATGCAATAATCTGATTGACAAGCAGTAATCTGATTTTTATTTCATGAACTCCTCAGGATTAATCATTGCAGTCATCACCTTTCTTGTCATTGGTGTTTTCCATCCGATAGTCATCAAGGGTGAATATTATTTCGGAACACGATGCTGGTGGGTTTTCCTTCTCGCCGGCATCGCGTTCATCGTTGCCAGTCTATTGGTGTCCGACAATATGTTGAGCCCGATTCTCGGAGTCGTAGGCTGTTCATGCCTATGGAGCATCCTCGAGATATTCGAGCAGAAAGAGAGAGTGGAGAAGGGCTGGTTTCCCAAGAACCCCAAGCGCAAGCACGAGTATAAGTAGGCTTTTTCCTACATCGTGATGCTCTCGATGCGCAGTTGCAGTGTTCCTGCCGGCACTTTCACGCTCACCGTGTCGCCAGCTTTCTTGCCGGCAAGGGCTTGGGCGATAGGCGATTTTATCGACATCTTCCCCTCGCGTATGTTTGCCTCGTGCGGACTCACCAATGTGTATGTCATCTTGCTCTGGGTGGCGAGATTCGTCAGTTCCACCTTTGTGAGCAGTCCCACCGAGTCGGATCCCAATAATGATTTGTCAATCACTCGCGCATGTTCGAGAATGCGTTGCCTGAATCTTATCTGACTCAGTATTCTTCCCTGCTCGCGCTTTGCGGCATGATATTCAAAGTTCTCGCTCAGGTCGCCTTGTGCGCGAGCCTCGGATATAGCTTCTCTCACTCGTGGCAGGTCCACCGATTCCAGTTGCTTTAATTCGGCCAATATTTTATTATAGCCTTCTTCCGACATGTATTCCATTTTTTTGCTTCTTTTCTTTTTTGGGTGCAAAGGTAATCAAAATAATCCAAACGGCAAAAGTTTTCCCT
>JBJEAY010000045.1:0-3633 GCA_051869575.1 Prevotella sp.
CTTCGAGGTTTCTCGATGCCTGATAGAGACTCCTGTTGACCGACTCGTCAAACTGTTCCTTCTTCATCTTGGCCATCTCCTCGATGTAGGAGAGCTGCAGATAGAGCAGCGCAAGGAACGAGAATCCCATTATTATTGCTATGATCCAAATCGTTGACTTCTTCATGGCTGCAAAGATACGTCAAATTTTAATAAGTCAGTCTAATTTAGTTAAATATTTCTCTGGAATTTCACAATATTAACATTATTCTAAGTTTTTAGTTGAATATATGCAATTATCTTTAGAGATACTGCTATCATTATATAGCATATCACCACCTGAAGCTCGCTCAACCTCACGCCCTCGATAGCCGCCAATGGCAGATTGGCGATATATCCGAGCACCACATTCATCAGCCAGGCGATACACCCCACCGCCTTTACCATCCATAATTGCAGCAACGGCAGGGGACACAATGCCACCACCGCCACTGCACCATATAGCAATACCGTGGTCAATGGCATAGCCACAAGATTGGACACGACAAACCAGCACGGCAGTGTGCCGAAATAATATGCCACAAGTGGAGCCGTCCCTATCTGTGCCGCTATGCCCACCGACACCATTCTCCATATCTTTGACAGACAACGATGACGCGTTAAGAAGTCATACGGCAGCAGTCCGTTGAGCAACGGGCAAATGACAATTATCGCTCCCACCGACATCACCGAGAGTTGGAATCCCACATCAAACACCACTCTCGGCTCTACGAGTATCATCACCGCCACGGTTGTCACCAGCACATCCATACGGTCGTAGCCTCGCCTCATCACGTCGGCAAGGGTGAACATAGTGAGCATCATTGCAGCCCTCACCGCCGACACCGGCATTCCCACTATCACCACATACCCCCATATCGTGCCCACCACCACAAATCGTGCAGCCACACTTCCCCTTCCTGCTATCAGCATCAAGATAAAATAGAGGATAGCGAGATGTGTGCCCGACAAGGCAAGTACGTGTGCCACTCCCGCCTTCGAATAATCATTGCGCAGATTGCGGTCGATATGCCGCTTGTCGCCAAGGGTCATTGCCGACACCACTGCCAGTTCGTCGCCCTCAAGTCCGTTGGCTACATATATGTCCGTCACCTTCTCCCTCACTGCTGCCGCCCCATTGGCGATATTGGTTTTCCACTCGTTGCCAGCACTGAAGTCTATCCTGTCGTGCACTGCACACAACACCGCCCCACATAACATTCCCGACAACATCATTGCCACGGTAATCGATGCATTACGCAATCCCGCCTTGATGACAAAACAGCAAATCGCCGACACGACCACAATGGTTGCGACGGCGATTGTCAAAAGGTCAAGGAAGCCAACTAAAAAATGCCATTTGGAATACAGGAGGACTCCTGTAGCCAAGGCGAGAGTGTAGAAGAGAGCTGGACGTTCCTTGACCATAAAAAATATCTTCCGAGCCTCTTAATCCTCACTTTCCTCAGCCTCGTGCTCCTGGATGAGCTGCTGCTGGATGTCGTTCGGAACGAGTTCGTAACTTGCAAACTTGGTAGTGAACGAAGCACGTCCACCGGTGATTGAGCTCAGGGCGATACTGTAGTTGGAGAGTTCCTTCAGAGGAATCTTTGCCTGCAGCTTCTGATAGCCTGCCTCACTGTCCATACCCATGATGAGGGCGCGACGTCCCTGGAGGTCGCTCATCACGTCACCCATAAAGTCGGCGGGCACATACACCTCAAGGTCGTAGATCGGTTCAAGAATCTTTGGACCTGCCTCCTTGAAGGCTGCTGCAAAGGCGTTGCGTGCAGCCAGCATGAACGAGAGTTCGTTGGAGTCAACGGGGTGCATCTTTCCGTCATATACTATCACGCGAACATCGCGGGCATAACTGCCAGTGAGCGGTCCACGCTCCATACGCTCCATGATACCCTTGAGGATAGCCGGCATGAATCGTGTGTCGATGGCACCACCGACAACCGAGTTCATGAACACGAGTTTGCCGCCCCACTCCAGGTCGATTTCCTCACGGCTCTTGATGTTCATACGGAACTCCTGTCCGCCAAACTTGAACACTGTCGGGTCGGGCATACCGTCGGCATACGGCTCTACAATCAGGTGAACCTCACCAAACTGTCCAGCACCACCCGACTGCTTCTTGTGGCGATAGTCGGCACGTGCCTGCTTGGTGATAGTTTCGCGATATGGTATCTTAGGCTCGCCATATTTCACCTGTATCTTCTCGTTGTTCTCAAGTCTCCACTTCAGCGTGCGCAGGTGGAACTCACCCTGTCCGTGAACAATGGTCTGTCTCAGTTCCTTCGACTGCTCAACAACCCATGTCGGGTCTTCCTGTCTCATCTTGGTGAGGGCAGCCATCAGCTTCTCCATCTCCTGCTCATTGACAGCCTTGATAGAGCGTGAATACTTTGAGTTGGGATATTTGATGAAGTCATACTTCCAGTCGCAGTCCTTCTCGTTGAGGGCATTGCCAGTCTTCACGTCCTTGAGTTTCACTGTGCAACCGATGTCACCGGCGCAAAGCTCATCCACCGGCAGACGGTTGGCTCCTGCACAAGCATAGATCTGAGCCACACGCTCCTTGCTTCCGCGGTCGGCATTCGAGAGGTCGGCACCGGCCTTCACCTTGCCGCTCATCACCTTGAAATACGACACCTCACCGATATGGGGCTCCATACCAGTCTTGAAGAAATAGAGGGATGTAGGACCATTTGAGTCGGCAGACACCTCTTCACCACGTGTATTGTGCACCTTCGGCATCTCGCTTACGAACGGCACCACATTGCCCAAGAACTCCATCAGACGGCGAACACCCATGTCCTTGCCTGCACATACGCAGAACACAGGGAATATCGAGCGAGTCACGAGTCCCTTGCGGATACCCTCGCGCAGTTCGTCCTCTGTCAGAGTCTCTTCCTCAAAGAACTTCTCCATCAGGCCTTCGTCGTTCTCGGCAGCAGCCTCAACAAGAGCCTTATGCAGCTCCATGGCCTTGTCCATTTCCTCGGCGGGGATGTCCTCGATGATTGGTGCGCCACCCTCGGGCTTCCATGAATACTTCTTCATGAGCAGCACGTCGATGAGCGAATTGAATCCAGGACCTGTGGAGATAGGATATTGTATCTGCACGCACTTCGGTCCGTAGATCTCCTGCATGGTAGAGATGATATTGTCAAAATCGCACTTGTCGCTATCCAACTGGTTGACCAGGAAGATGACAGGCTTCTTCAACTTCTCGGTATAGCGGAAGTTGTTTTGTGTTCCCACCTCGGGACCATATTGTCCGTTGATCAGCACCACGGCCTGGTCGGTCACGTTGAGTGCGGTGATGGCTCCACCCACGAAGTCGTCCGAACCCGGACAGTCGATGATGTTGAGCTTCTTGTTGTTCCACTCCACATGGAACACGGTTGAGAACACTGAGTAGCCATATTCCTGCTCTACGGGGAAATAGTCACTCACGGTATTTTTTGCTTCCACTGAGCCACGGCGCTTGATGATGCCGGCCTCATAAAGCATTGACTCGGCAAGTGTTGTCTTGCCGCTACCCGCACTGCCAATCAGTGCAATGTTTTTAATCTCACTCGTCTGATATACTTTCATATCTTTTTA
>JBJEAY010000046.1:0-3629 GCA_051869575.1 Prevotella sp.
CACTTTCTTCCTCATATCTACACGACCTTTCAAAGTCGATGGACGGAATCCGAAATTCTCCTGTTCGTACTTTCGCAGCCAGTCGAGCAAAGACATATTCGACTGCTTAATCTTCTCGTACTGTTTGATGCCTCGCTCCTGCAAGGCAATGATACGGTCGGCCTTGATTTTCTCCGCCACCTGTCTGGTGTGGGTATTCATCTGCTTGTCCAGTGGGGTCTTCTCTGGGATGAGATACAACCCTAACGATTCATACTTGCGCGTACCTTTTACATAGATGTCGAGATAGAGCCCAAGGTTGCCGTTAGCAAGCTTGCGCTCCCTGAGCCTTATCGGCTCTTTTACTTTTAATGCTTTCTTGAGTCTTCCCATATTTGTCTGTTTTTATTTGTTTTGATTTACTTTCGGCAGTGCCTCAAGCTCCTGATTTTGATACAAAGTTATATCAAAATTCTGAGAACACGCAACAAATCTGCAACAAATTTACACCTAAAACATCAAATATAAGGAAATCAAAGAATAAGAAAGAAATAAGCATAATATGCTCTATATCAGTTATATTACGTCACCTTTGTTTCTTTTTATTAGATTTGTTATCATTCATTTTTGCCTATACTTCGTCGGCTTCTACGTACTCTTGTTGTTTGATATTGTCATCAACATACAGATAGAGAATCTGCAGCAGCTCGTGACAAGTGAGGGAACAGTATCCTCATACGTGATGGATGCCGTCGTTACCTCTGGATACTTGCTTGTAGCCTCCATCGTTGCGCTTAAATGTCTGAACCTCGTTCCCGACCTCGCGGCATGGATGATACCTGAGGGTGACGTTACATTCTCAGCCCGCAGCTTTGGTGAAGGAATAGCATCGTCAGTACGCCAGACGGCAACAGGAGCGGGTGGAGCCTTGACAAAGGGTATAATGTAGCCCTAAATGTTAAAAAACGAATGTTTTTTGGGAATATTTGGAAAAACAATGTTCCGATTGTATCTTTGCAGACGGATAACCTACGGTGGATAATCCCCGTAGCCGTCTTCAAGGATTCAGGATAATAATTTTAGAATATAATAAAGAGATATACGACTTATGGTAATAAAAAATTTGGAAAACAAGCTTAAGTTAGCGCTTGTGATTTGCTCCCTCTGCATCGCAGGTTGTGTCATAACAAGCCTCGGAAGCATTATAACTGCCAAGTTTATGGTTGACGAGGCAGGAAAGAAAATATATGTCCTCGACGGGAATGTCCCCATTCTTGTCAATCGCACGAGTATGGAAGAAACCACCGAAGTGGAAGCCAAGAGCCACGTCGAGATGTTTCACTACTATTTCTTCACCCTCGCACCAGATGATAAATACATCAAATATACGATGGACAAGGCCATGTACCTCATTGACGAGACAGGTCTTGCCCAGTACAATGCTCTTAAGGAAAAGGGATTTTACAATAACATTATGGGTACATCTGCCATCGTAAGTATATATTGTGACTCCATCCAGTTCGATAAGAAGAGTATGGAATTCAAGTATTACGGTCGCCAGAGAATAGAGAGAAGAACGAATATTATGATTCGTCAGCTCGTTACGGCAGGAAAGCTAAAGAGAGTCCCGCGCACGGAAAACAACCCTCATGGACTTCTCATCACCAACTGGCGTACACTGCTGAACAAGGATCTCGAGCAAAGGACAAAGACGGAATTCTAACCGCAGAAGGATTATGAATATAAAGAGATTGATATTCGGGGAGCCCTGTCCAGATATGGATGACCCCAAGCTCAGCAAGCAACGCAAGGAATTCAATTCCTACGGCGAGCGTTTTGCCCGGTTTATAAAACTGGACAAGATTACGGCATGGTTGCAGGCAAAGGGACAGGAGAACCCGAAGAGATTCCTTACCGTGATAATAGGCATAATGTGTCTCTTGTTCTTCTGGAATATATTCAGGTTGGCATATCTAACTGCCAATTACAATTCATCGCCATCTACCGCCGTGGAGAAGGTTGACAAGGCAATGAAAGACAAACATATCATTGGTAATAAAAGTAAAATAAATGAATATGGAAAATAAGTTCAAAATCAATTTCAGACAGCAGAAGTATATGCTACCGCTTGTAACGTACCCGTTTGTCATCGGTGCGTTATACCTTATATGCGACCTTTTCAATACCGAGGTCGCCGAGACCCCTACAAGTATGCAGACCACGGAGTATCTCAATGCCGAGTTACCTTCCGCCAACGTCAGTGAGAATCTTGGGAACAAAACCACCAACATGGAACGTTCCTATGGAAGAATCAGTGATTATACCGCCATCGGTGATGTGGAAAAGGATACCACAAAGCTCGAACAATACGATTCGAAATATACCGAGTCGGAGGCAGAGCGTATTATGAAGGAAGAAGCAGAGAAGAAACGCGCCGAGGAAGAGCAAAAGAAAAAAGCCTCCGGAAAGCCTTCCACCGGAAAGAACAAGGGAACTCTTGTTTCCCGTGGTGGTGGCAATGTATTTGACAACGATGAGATATTGTCCCAACTGTCACCTGAAGATCGTAAGAAACTTGAAGAGCTAAGGAGCAGTCGAAGGTCGCGTACAGGCACGGCAGCGGGTGGGGATGGAACGTCCCATGCATCAGAAGCCACAGCTCAGGCACCAAACCCCGAGACTACCACATCTGCCATCTCAAAGTCCAAGAGAAAAGAGGTTATGAGCCTTAATGAAGATGACAGGACAAAAGCAGTAACCAAGAAGACCAAGAATGAAAGTGACTACTTCAACACCATATCCTCAAACGAGAAGGAAAGTAACCTCATAAAGGCCATCATCGACGAGAATATCAAAGCCGTGGAAGGATCGAGAGTGCGCCTTCGTCTTCTTGACGAGATTGAAATAGAAGGTGTGACATTGAAGAAAGGTACATATCTGTATGCCACCATGAGCGGATTCAGCGAGCAGAGGGTTAACGGCAAGATAGAAAGTGTACTTGTCAACGATGAGCTTATAAAGATATCACTGTCAATGTACGACCTCGATGGTCTCGAGGGATTGTATGTTCCTGTCAGCACTTTCCGTGAGACAGCAAAAGATGTTGTAGGAAGTGCTACAGAGCAGAATATGTCATTTGACAACAATAATACGGGTAACGTGGCGCAATGGGTGGCCCAGGCAACCCAGAATACCTACCAGAAGGTTGCGCAATCATTGGGCAAGGCCATCAAGAAGAAGAAGGTTAAGCTCAAGTATGGTACACAAGTTTACCTCATTAATTCACAGAAACAGAACAATAGGAGAAAATAAAAATGGCAAAGGAAGAGTTAGTTTTGTCGCCATGTTTTGCGGACTGTCAGAACATCGGTGATTCAATAAAGTTCAGCTTGGGCAGTGAAATCTTTGAGATAAAGGCGGAACCGTCCACGGACACTCGCTATGAGATAACCCTTCTGAAACAGGTCAATGAAGACAATAATATTGCGCTTTTCAATGGCAGCACGTATACAGTCAGGGACGATACGATCATTTGCAAAGTCACCTCCGCCAATTACGTTGCCGGCACGAGCGGTAGAAACAGCAACTTCCATATCGTTAAAGAAAGAATTAATATAACTATGTGTTACCAGTTCTGAACAGGATTTGCT
>JBJEAY010000047.1:0-3619 GCA_051869575.1 Prevotella sp.
TTGAATGCCCGATGCATCCTCGTCGGTGGCGTCGCTTGACATATATGCCTCTGTTTGGTCCTTGATGGCCTGCGAGAGTTTGGTGATCTCGTTTTTGTTATATACGAGTTGTGCGCCAATCATCCAGTTCAGCTTGCGCTTCGTGTCGCGTATGATGAAGCCCTGCAATGCAGCCTCCCAACCATTGTTCTCCACTTCGCCTATGTTGGCACGATAAGAGGGGAAACCCATCGATAGGGGCAAGTCCATTGATGAAAGCAGGTTGTTGGTCTTTTTGGTATAAATCTCAAACGAACCCCTGATACGGTTGTCGAGCAGTCCGAACTCCGTACCGATGTTCATCTCCTTTGTGGTCTGCCATGAGAGGTTGGGATTGCCAAAGCCTCCGAGTGCAGCCCCTGTCCAGTTCATATATCGGTTGTTGTTGATATATTGATAATAGGTGTAGGCATCTGTTTCCTGGGCCCCCGATGCTGCACCGGTCTCACCGTATGATGCTTTCAGACGCAGCATGTTTACTATACCATTGTTCTTAAGAAATTTCTCGTTGTGAAGGTTCCAACCGATACCGGCACTCCAGAACGGAGCATATTTCTTATCGCTGCCGTATGAAGAATTTCCATCCACACGATAGGACAAGTCAACATAGTAGAGGCTGTTGTAGGTGTAGTTGACGTTGCCCGTAATGCCAAACTGGCGTGTCTTGGTGTTGTATCCGCTTGGCATCTCATTCTGAGCATATTGGCGTGCGTCGGCTATGTTGTTCATCGATTCGTTGGAGAATCCCTCAAGGGCAAGGTTGAAATAGTCGTAGTCATAGGTGCGCATACTCCAGTTCAGACCGGCGTAGAGTGAGTGAACGTCGTTGAACACTTTGTTGTAAGAGAGAATGACATCGGCGCTTATGGATAGGTTCTTGCCGTTACCGTAACGATAGAGTCCACGACGTAGGAAGCCTGCGCCAGTCTGATACTCGGAGCCTGTGCTTGAGTTTGAAAAATACGTGTCCTCCGGCGAGAGGAAACGGTTGGTCTCGCTGTCTGTCTTTGAAATGCCGAATTGTCCTCGCAATGTTAGTTCGGGCAATATGTTCCAATCGATGGCAAAGTTGTTTGTCAACTCTTGATAACTGCTCTTGTCAAATGAGCCAAGCGAGGCATTATATAGTGGGTTTTCAGGTTTTGCGGCATTCTTGTAGAATGGGTCGAAGAATTTGCGCAGGTTGCCTTCGCTATCGTATGGAGAGTTGTATGGCTGTTGGTCAACATAATCAGCAAACGAACCATAGGGGCTTTCCTGGCTTGCATTAATGCCTATCGAGGTGTAGTTGCGAAACGTGAGGTTCTTGTATATATACATTAAGGTGATGGCACCGTTGAATGTGCGGCGATGTGAGCCTTTCATCGCTCCCTCAACGTCGTTGTATTGTGCGTCGGCACTCCATCTGAACTCTTCGCTTCCGCCTTCGAGTCTAAGGTTGTAGCGTTGACCCACTCCAGTGCGCAGTGGTTTTGACATCCAGTCGGTGTCAACTCCGTTAAGCACTTGGCGCAGACGCTCGTTGTAGGCATCCTTCAAGAGTGCCTCTGTCTGTGAAACTGACGACCAACTGCGGTCGTAGAGTCCAGCCTTGCGCTCAAGTTCGAGTTTTTCGGCTGCATTGAGCAGATTATAGCTTGTGAGGTCGGGCACTTCAAGTTGAAGTCCCATCTCGAGGTTCACCTTTAGTTGTCCTGGGGCAGGACGTTTGGATACAACAACTATCACACCGTTGGCACCACGCGAACCGTAGATAGCCGTGGCTGCTGCATCCTTGAGTATGTTTATGCTCTCTATCTCCTCATCGTTGTAGTCCATGAGTTTTTGCAGTGTAATCTCAAAACCGTCCATGATGACGAGCGGAGTGTTGGGATTGTTCTGCTGTCCGGCATTAAACTCCTCCACGCTCATTGGCAGCGACGAGTTGCCTCGAATGTTTATGTTTGGCAGGTTGTTTGGGTTTGAACCATTGAGGTTGTCGATGGCGAAGTTTATCGAGGCATCGGCATTCTTCAGGGTCTGTAATAAGTTTTGACCACGAAATTGCTTCAGCTGTTCTGAGGAAATGGTTGACACAGAACCAGTGTAGCTCTCTTTCGCCTTACGGAAAATACCGGTTACGACAATGTCTTTCATGATGTTACCCTCATCATCGAGAATAACCTCTATGAAATTTTTGGAAGCCCTTCTTTCAAGGGTTTTCATGCCGATATATGAAAAAGTAAGATACGAGTTCTCACTTACTCCAGGGATTGAAAAACGTCCGTCAGCGTCGGTGGCAGCTCCAATGAGCATATCCTTTACCTTGACAGTCACACCAATGAGCGGTTCGCCGGTCTGGTCGGTCACTCTTCCCTTGGCAGTAAATACGTCGTTGTTGATGACGTAATATTTCTGCTCCTTGGTGATGTTGATGAATCTGTCTTTCACCTCAGCCTGAAATGGCAGTCCATTGAGTAGCATGTCAACAGCCACAGGCGCTGGTTTCTTCACGATGTTGGAAGTTACTTTGTGTTTGCTCAACTCATCATAGTTGTAGTTGATTTTGTAGTAGCCCGACTGCCGCTCCACTTGTCGCAGAGCTTCGGTCAGCTGCATGTCGCGGCACTTCAGCGTGATGTCTTTTCCCTTGTCGCCAGCGGCATAAGCCACGCTGGCTACAAGTGAAAGCACAACAACGAGAAGCGATTCGATTGCTTTCTTTCTCATAATTTTTACATATTTTAGTTACATTTTTATAGTGTATTCAATGATAAATACACAATTCGAAAGCAATCGGGTACTGAAATAGTTCTTTTTTTATTTTTCTATTGTTATCTCGTTGTCTCCCAATGTCACTTTCCCTGGTGTCACGGCATCAAGGCTTTTCACTATTTCGTTGATACTTTGGCTCTTTTCCGCCACAAAATGCAGTTTCACATTCATTAGTGACGGATCTTCAAATACTATGTTTATGTCATACCATCGTCCGAGTTCTCGCATGATGTCGCCGAGGGGAGTGCGGTCGAAATAGAAAAAACCGTCCTTCCACTGTATATAAGAATAGGTGTCAACATTCGTTTTCTGCATCTGACCGTCATTGCCGAAGCTTGCCATCTCGCCCATCGACAATGTCTGCTTATGTTTTTCGTAGGCTGTCACTTCCACCTTGCCACTCACCAGTACCACGTGTGCCGTTTCCTTGCGGTAGGCCTTCACGTCGAATGATGTGCCGAGCACCTTGGTGGTGAAATATTTAGTGTGTACGATAAACGGGTGTTGATCATCCTTGACAACATCGAAATATGCCTCGCCTTCAATCTCCACTTCCCTTTGTGCGGAGGAGAACTCATTAGGGAAAGTTATGCGGCTTTCGGCATTGAGCCACACCTCAGTGCCGTCGGGAAGTGTGAGTCCGAAGTCCATTCCGCGCGATGTCGCAATGCTTGTCTTTTCAATTTCCTTTTGTGCAGTGGTTTCTACATTGGCATTTGTCTGCGAGAAATCAAGGTGCTTAGCCCTAATCACAACAGGTGCGTTGCCTGCCGTTTCGATGGTCACCTGTTTTCGGGGGGCACCTATCGCCACGTAAGCATCTTCA
>JBJEAY010000048.1:0-3617 GCA_051869575.1 Prevotella sp.
AGTCAACAAGGTGAGGGTAGGGGACAACGTGCCTCATCTTTATCCCTCACGCTACACCTATTTATATAATATAGCCAATGCCAAGTCGCGAGAGTTCTATCTCGCTCACGGACTGCGAGCCTTCGACTCGGCATTCGAGACATCGGCACCTGCTGAAGGCATTGTCATGCAGTGCCGCTATTGCCTGCGCTATGCCCTTGGCTATTGTGTGAAGCGTGGCGGTAGCCCGTCGCCCTATCGCGAACCCTATTATCTCTGTCTGCCCGACGGACGCCGGTTTCGTCTTCAGTTTGATTGTGCTAAATGTCAGATGAATGTATGTTATGATGAGAATTAAGTCCCTACGCCTGCTTCTGCCAGTGGTGTCGGTATTGATGGCAATGATGTCGCTCACTTCTTGCTACAAACAAGAAATGGGATTCACTGCCACCCATCACTATAATCAAAACTACAATTTCGTGGTAAAGACCGACTCTATGATAATCATTGAGAATCCGGACACTGCCATCTACGACTCCACGATAGTGTATCGCGGCGACCAACTGGTGGTGGCAGAGATAAAGACCATACCCGGCGACACGATTGACAGTGTGTGGGTGAAACTGGCGCGCGACCAGATGTCTCAAGGATGGACACGTGAGTGCGACCTCATGAAATGTGTGGCTCCCGATGATCCCATATCCCAGTTTATCGACCTTTTCTCCGACAATCATCTTCTGTTGTTTCTTGCCCTTGTGGTGATAGTGTCAGCCACTTACGGTCTGCGCAGGCTATATCGCCGCGATGCTTTCATAGTGCATTTCCATGACATCAGTTCAGTGCTCCCCACACTGCTTGCACTCCTTGTTGCCACCTCAGCCACTGTGTATGCCACGATACAGAACTTCGACCCCGAAAGTTGGCGTCATTACTATTTTCATCCTACGCTCAACCCCTTTGCCGTAACGCCCGTCATCGGTCTGTTTGTCTCGCTTGTGTGGGCAATGATAATCACTGGTATTGCGGCAGTCGAGGATGTGTTGCGCCGCCTGCCCTTCGGCAGTGCCGTGCTTTATTTGCTCGGTCTTGCCGCCGTGTGTGCCGTCGATTATGTCGTCTTCAGCATTTTCACCTTATATTATATAGGATATGTGCTCCTTGCCGCCTATGTTGGGTTTGCCGTTCGTCGCCTGTCCCTGGTGCTCACCCGTTATGTCTGCGGCAACTGCGGCAAGCGCATCCCCAAGCTTGGAAAATGTCCTCATTGCGGTGCAGTGAACGAGTGACGGCATAATCATAACATATTAGGATTGTATATACGGCAGGATGTTCGTACCTTTGCACCCGAAAATTTGATTGATTAATTTTATATGATTCGTAAAAATCTCTTTTCGGGAGCATTGCTCTTGTTCCCATTTGTATGTGCAAATGCCGTTGAACGTGTTGATACGGCAAAGGTGTATGACCTCGACGAGGTTATTGTAGTGGCTCAACCCAAGGAAAGCGTGAAACTGCGCCGCCAACCATTGTCGAGCACAGTATTCACCGACAAGGAACTGAAATCGCTTAATGTTCGCGACATCTCCCAACTGTCGTATTTTGTGCCGTCGATGTCTATTCCAGCCTATGGTTCGCGACTCACTTCCTCTACATATATGAGAGGCATAGGCAGTCGCTCGGGCAATCCTGCCGTCGGGGTGTATTACGACAATATCCCACTCGTCAGCAAGAGTTCGTTCAACAGCCATTTCTACGAGATTGACCGTATCGACGTGCTGCGTGGTCCTCAGGGCACCCTTTATGGAGTGAACACCGAGGGTGGACTGATGCGTGTGTATTCCAAGAACCCGATGAATTATCAGGGCACCGACATGCGTCTCTCTCTCGGCACGGGATTGCAGTCGGATGTCGAGATTGCTCATTATCATCGTCCGTCCGACAATTTTGCCTTCTCCACTGCCGCCTTCTATAGCGGTCAGAAGGGATTCTTCGACAACACCTATCTTAACAAGCATGCCGACCTGAGCAATGAGTTTGGCGGAAAGGCACGTCTTGTATGGCTGCCTGCCGACGGATGGAATATCGACTTCACCACCGACTATCAGTATGTCAACCAGAACGGATTCCCCTACGGCGAATATGACTCTGAGACAAAGCATTTCTCCGAGCCACAAACTACATTCCTCAATGGATATAAGCGTCAGATGGTAAACAGCGGACTACATGTCACCTATCGCACACCTTCGCTGCTCCTTGCCTCCACCACCAGCTATCAGTATCTCTACGACCAGATGGTGATGGACCAGGATTATCTGCCCGAAGACTATCTGCGCCTTGAGCAGCGTCAGAAGATGAACGCACTGACCCAGGAACTGTCATTGCGCTCCACCGGAGGCGGTGTATGGAATCATGCCTCGGGAGTGTTCTTCAGCAAGCAGTGGTTGAAGACCGACGGACCGGTAAACTTCGGCGAGGCTATGAACAATATGATACTCACCAATATGGGAATGCCCGAGGCAATGGCGAAGATGCTCAGCATCAGCGACAATAATGTTCCCGGTACATTCCGCACCCCACAGTGGAACGTTGGCGTATATCATGAGTCGCATGTCAATCTCTTCGACCGACTCACTCTCACCCTCGGTCTGCGCTATGACTATCAGAAGGTGTCGATTGAATATGCCACCCAGTCGATGTTCACCCTCACGGGCAAGGGCACGATGATGATGCCCGGACAGGGTGGACAGATGATTCAGATACCCGTTGACTTCACAAGCAAGTTTGTGTCGCGCCTCGAAAGCGAGACCAACAAGGGCTACAGCGAACTGCTACCGAAGTTTGGCCTCACCCTCGACCTTGGCAGCGGCAGCAATCTCTATGCCGTGGTGAGCAAGGGATTCCGGGCAGGTGGATATAACATACAGATGTTCTCCGACATATTCAGCAATGTGCAGCGTGAGATTGGTGCAGGTTTTGCTGCAATGGCAAAGGGCGACATGACTGTAGAGCATGACGCCGACTACTATGCCGAGGTGGAGGAGACCATCACCTATAAGCCCGAGACCAGTTGGAACTACGAACTCGGCACTCATCTCAATCTCTTCGGAGGCAAGCTCCATGCCGATGCAGCCGTGTATTACATGCGAGTGCGCGACCTTCAGCTCTCGGTTATGGCTGGAGACTATGGTTATGGACGTCAGATGATCAATGCAGGACGCAGTAGCAGTTGCGGACTCGAACTGTCGTTGCGCGGAACGGTTCTCGACAACCGCCTTACATGGGCTGCCACTTATGGCTACACCCACTCACAACTGCTTGACTATGAGGACAACAAGGTGCCGTTCATTCCCTCTCACACCTTCAGCGCCATGTCCGACTATCGCATAGGCAAGTTCACCATTGGACTGAATGTGGCTGGCAATGGTCCTACGTATTGGGATGTTGACAATGAATATCGTCAGAAGCTCTATGCCACTCTTGGTGCTCATGCCATGGTGGATTTCGGTGTGATAAAATTGAATGTGTGGGGTAGGAATCTCACCGACACTAAATACAACACTATGCTTGTCAACAGCAGCATCGACGGCACCAAACGCTCGTTTGCCCAGCAAGGCAACCCATTGCAGGTTGGGGCGGAT
>JBJEAY010000049.1:0-3587 GCA_051869575.1 Prevotella sp.
AACTTTGTGCCGAAAATAATCATATATTATGGACATAACCGAAAGATTTTTAAACTACACCAAGTTTGACACCCAGTCGGCAGAGGACAGTTCGACCGTCCCCAGTACCGACAAGCAACTCGTGTTTGCCGAGTATCTAAAGAAGGAACTCGTGCGCGAGGGATTTGACGACGTGAAGCTCGACGACAAGGGCTATCTCTATGCCACGCTCAAGTCGAACATGGGCAAGCAGAAAGTGCCCACCATCGGATTCATCAGTCATTACGACACAAGTCCCGACTGTTCGGGTGCCAACATCCAGGCACATATCGTCACCAACTACGACGGCAGTGACATACTACTCTCTGAGGGAATCGTCTCCTCTCCGAAGAAATTCCCCGAACTGCTCAAGCACGTCGGCGAGGACCTCATAGTCACCGACGGTCACACCCTTCTCGGTGCCGACGACAAGGCGGGTATCGCCGAGATTATCCAGGCGATGTGCTATCTGCGCGACCACAAGGAGATTAAGCACGGCGACATCCGCGTGGCTTTCAATCCCGACGAGGAAATTGGTATGGGAGCCCACCACTTCGACGTGGAGCGATTTGGATGTGAATGGGCATACACCATGGACGGAGGCGACCTGGGAGAGTTGGAATACGAGAACTTCAATGCCGCCTCAGCCAAGATCACCATGCACGGAGTGAGCGTTCACCCCGGATATGCCAAGGGCAAGATGATCAACGCCAACCGACTGGCGGTGGAGTTTGCCTCAATGCTGCCTGCCGACGAGACTCCCGAGACAACCGAGGGCTACGAGGGATTCTTCCACCTGCTCGGAATGAACACCAATACCGAGAAGGCTCAGCTCACATACATCATCCGCGACCACGACCGCGACAAGTTTGAGGCACGCAAGCGACTGATGGCTGAGTGCGCCAAGAAGATGAACATGGAATACGGTGAGGGAACTGTTGACTGCGAGATCAAGGACCAGTATTACAACATGAAGGAGAAGATTGAGCCCAACATGCACGTCATCGACATTGTATTAAAGGCTATGCAGGAATGTGGCGTGCGTCCTAAGGTGCAACCTATTCGCGGCGGCACCGACGGTGCCCAACTGAGTTTCAAGGGTCTGCCTTGCCCCAACATCTTCGCCGGAGGTGTCAACTTCCACGGACCTTACGAATTCGTAAGCATCCAGTCGATGCAGAAGGCAATGGACGTTATTATCAAGATTTGCGAGATAACTGCAGGATATAATGATTAATTAGGAATTAGAGATTAGGAATTAGGAATGATATGCCTAAGCGCAGCCAATCCCTAATTCCTAATCCCTAATTCCTAATCCCTAATTCCTAATTCTATAAAGATTCTTAATTCCCCTCAAGGTCCTCAATCGTGGCTTTCAGTGCATCGATTTCCATCTGATACATCTCCTGAATGCCCTGCACATCGGGTTCCTTCTTCCATTTCGTCTTTCCGATATTCAACGTCAGACCCACCTCGATGTTGAGCGAGTGGTCGTGACGAGCCTTTCCTGTAGCTTCGGAGATATTGCCAAAACGCTCACTGCCACGATAGTTGAGGTCGATGTTCAGGTCGAGACGCTTTGACAGGCGGAACTTGTTTACCACACCTGCACTCACGCCGAGCAACGACGGAGAGCCAAGCGACATGCCGCCTCCCACGTATGGCACGAGATGATACACCCTCTTGGCATTATATCCACAGAGGATGGTGCTGAGGTTGAACATCACCTGCTCCTCAACAGCCTTAGCCCTGAAGGCGTTAAACTTTGTCCTCACACCGATAGAGGGTGAGAACCACTTACCTATTGCCATCGACATACCGACTTTGTCAAACTTAGGCATGGTGGCAGATGCCTCCACAAACCAATTTGTCCAAAACCCGTTGGTGACAACGGTGTATTTCTTTCCAGCCAATGCCGACATGCCGTCGTCAAGAGTCATGTCGTCCTGGGCATAGGCGCCGGCAGTCATCGCTGCCATTGCCAATATCATAAAAAACTTTTTCATTCCTAATCCCTAATTCCTAATCCCTAATTCCTAATCCCTAATCCCTAATTCAATAACTGCTCAATATCCCTCTGTGGCAGTATGCAGAGTATAGTCTTGCCATCGGGAGTATAGTTGACGTTGGAAGTCGCGAAGAGATCGTTGACCAGCGTCTCCATCTCGTCGTTGCCAAGCACCTCGCCATAGGTGACAGCCGATCGGCGCGCCATACCCAATGCCAGTGTGCTGTGTATATCCGTGGCCGACGTGCAACCCTTCTCCACTGCGTCAGCAACAATCTCCTGCAGCAGTGCCACACTGTCGATGCCTTCCAATCCCGCAGGCACACCATTCACCGAGAAGCTGTTGCCTCCAAGGTCGGTGAGGTCGAATCCCACTTTCTGCAGATAAGGCAGCAACTTCACCACCATCACCTTGGTAGAAGGCGCAAACTGCACCACCTCGGGAAACAGCACCTTCTGCGTGCGCGACGCCTCCAGCTCCATCAGTTGTATGAACCGCTCATAGCGTATGCGTATGTCAGCACGGTTCTGGTCGATTATCATGAGTCCCGACTTCACTGCCGTCATCACATATTTACCCTTATATTGATAGTGACTCGGCGAACGCTCTTCGGGGGTAGTGCCAATCTTCGACTTCACCACACCCTCCGTGGGTTGGCTATACACCCCACTCGACTCAAACAGGTCGGATGACGACTCCTGCACATCAGGTGCGCTCATATCCCCAGAGTGCAATCCCTTGTATAGTTCCTCCCATTGGTCAATCACCTTATCCTTGTGTGAGGACGACGATGTCTCGAATGGGTTGTACGACGGGTTGTATTGCGGACGTGGAGGAGCGATATTCACCGAGGGGTCGTATAGTGGTATCTCGGGTTGTCCCTCGGTGTCGAAGTTTATCGATGGGATATCGCAGAACTTTCCGATGCTGTCGTTGACGGCAGCAGTGAGTATCTGCCATATCGCCTGTTCGTTCTCGAATTTTATCTCTGTCTTAGTGGGATGTATGTTCACGTCGATATCACCTGCCGGCACGGTGAAATAGATGAAGTAAGGCACCTGCATGCCCACGGCAATCATGCGCTCAAAGGCATTCATCACCGCCTTGTGAAAATAGGGGTGCTTCATATATCTGCCATTGACGAAGAAATACTGCTGCGCTCCCTTCTTCTTGGCTGATTCCGGTTTGCCTACAAATCCCGTAATGCTGCATATAGATGTCTCCACCTCGATGGGCAGCAGGTCGTGGTTGAGTCGCTTTCCAAACACATCCACGATGCGCTGTCGCAATGTGCCTGCATGCAGGTTCATCAGCTCCAGTCCATTGCTATGCATCGTAAACGAGATCTCGGGATATACCAATGCTATGCGCTCAAAGGCGGTCATGATGTTATTGAGCTCAGTAGTATTGCTCTTTAGGAATTTCCTTCGTGCCGGCACGTTATAGAACAGGTTCTCTATCTTGAAATTACTGCCTACGGGACATGCCACAGGTTCCTGTCCTGTCACCTTCGTTCCTTCGAGAGTGAGCAACGTACCAATCTCACGGTCGGCCATTCTT
>JBJEAY010000050.1:0-3564 GCA_051869575.1 Prevotella sp.
AATGCAAATCGAGAGCAGAACTTGCCAAGCTTGCTTGGGCAATTATGCCGAGATGTAGCTTTGCTTATTCAAAGAAGAAAAGATGGGTCTTGTGTGTCAGTAATCAGCTTCAATCCGTCATCCTCGTTTCCTTCTTTTCCCTTTGTTTGAGAAGGGGCTATCGAAAAAAGGGGAAGATAGGTCTGGTGTATCGGACTTCATCTTGAAGGGAGCAGCTCTCTACGCTGAACGATTCGTTTACCATTCAAAAGTACTGTGCATTTCTACCGAGAATGTGAAGGGGCTGTGCTATGTGTTTGAGATAGAAGGACAATGACTGATGCTGTCATTCAATTGTTCCCCAAATGCATCCTTGGAAGCATAATCGTGCCGAATTTGTTTATTCTCAGGCTCCCCACAATTATATATATAGAAGTTGCTTCCGAAGCATGAAAAGAGACAATAAAGCCCTGGTATTTCTGATTAAATGTTAAATATTGAAGCAATAATTGATGTTTTTCTTTCAATTGTTTGGTCGTTTGGAATAAAATGACTACTTTTGCATCGACAAATCCCGCCCGCTTCCCATAAGAACAGCGTACCCAGCGGGACATTTTTTGTTTATGGGCAATCAATACACGAAACAGGCGATAACAATATCAGAGCAGATTGATGTGTTGAAACGTCGAGGGCTGATAATTGATGATGAGGTTCAAGCAAGGAAGGTATTGGACATCATCAGTTATTTTCGTTTGGCTGACTATTGGCGATTTATGGAGTCTGACCGTTTGACACACCAGTTCAAGCAGGGGAGTCATTTTAAGGATATTGTTGATTGTTACTACTTTGACAAAGAATTGAAAGCATTGCTCTTTTCTGCTATCCAATCTATAGAGGTTGCTATGCGTGCCAAAGTAATCAAATATTTTACACCTCAGTTTGGCGTATTTTGGTTCATGCAACCAGAGTATGCGGCAAACGAATACTTCTTCACATCCAACTTGGAGCATATAAAGATAGAGGTAAGCCGTTCAAGAGAGGAGTATATCTCAGAGCATTTCCATAAATATTCATCACCCGATTTGCCTCCTGTATGGAAGACACTCGAAGTGGTTTCATTTGGAACGCTATCCAAACTATACAGCAATTTCCATGATGCAACAGCCAAACACCTTGTAGCTCGTGAGTTTGGCTTGAATCACCATAAGTTCCTTCGTAGTTGGATGGAGATGTTGTCTGTATTGCGTAATTATTGTGCCCATCATGCAAGGGTGTGGAACAGACGTTTCCCTATCAAACCACAGATGCCTGTGCGTATGCCAAATGCGTGGATAACCAATATGTCCTTTCCTTGTGAATCCTTATATCCACAATTATGCTGCATAGCATATTGGTTGAGAAGTATATATCCCGACAACAGTTTTGGTACAGACATCAAAGCATTGTTCCACAAACATTCCAGCGTATGCCCTAATTTAATGGGGTTTCCAAAAGGATGGGAAGAAGAAGAGTTGTGGGTATCTCCTATTGACACACCTTGAATTTACTTTTCTTTCCGTTTATCCGAAGCGTCACTTTGGGATTTGAGACTTGGGTGACGTGAGGGAATACGAGCGTGACTGTGGCGACACCATTTGTCTTTGTTATTTTAACTGATGTCGCCGGATATTCTTTTCCATTCCATGATGGAAGGAATTTCACATCAGAAACCGTGTAATGGTCTCCGGCTTGTTCATCCGTGAAAACGATGGTCACTTTGTCATCGTAGTTGTTGAAACTCTGGCAATGAGGCTTTGCATTGGCCGCCAAACCTATGACAGCCAGAAGACATACTGTTGCAAATGTTTTCATATATGTGATATCCTTAATTAAACAAATGTTGAAAAATGCTCTCTCCTTCTCCATAAGGATAAGGAACAAGAAATATAACTAACATAAGTATGACGAAAATGATTGTGATTACAGCGATACCCCAATGTACCAATGCCGGAGGAATTGTACCGATGATGCTGCGTACCTTTTCCGAACGGAGTTCAATTCGGTCGTTATTATTATTATTTTTTGTTTCCATGTCAATTGCCTAATTCCAATTGGTTTTTTACTAAATTAAAATATGCTCCCTGTTTCTCTATGAGGGAAGCATGGTTTCCTGTTTCCACCACTTTGCCATTGTCGAGCACGATTATCTGGTCGGCGTTCTTCACTGTTGAAAGCCGATGGGCAACGACAATGACCGTGCGCCCTTTATAAAACTCATTCAAGTTCTCCACAATGGCTTTTTCGTTTTTCGCATCGAGGGCATTGGTGGCTTCGTCAAGGAATATGTAGGCAGGATTCTTGTAGACGGCACGCGCGATGAGGATACGCTGCTTTTGTCCTTGGCTCAATCCGACACCATCCCTACCGATTTGGGTGTTGTACTTTAACGGAAGCCCCATTATATAGTCATGTATATTAGCTATCCGTGCAGCCTGTTCCAAGCGTTCCACATCTATTTCTTCATCGCCTACAGCTATATTCCTTGATATTGATTCTGAGAAAATAACTCCGTCCTGCATTACCACACCACAATGTTTTCGCCACCATTTGATATTATACTCATTCAGATTATGCCTTGCAATGGATATAGTTCCTTTATTAACAGGATAAAAGCCTAATAAAAGTTTCAACAAGGTTGTTTTCCCACAGCCTGATGCTCCTACTATAGCTGTCACTTTGCCTTGTGGAATACAAAATGAAACATTTTCGATAGTATTTTTTCGCGAATGATGATTGTATTTAAAATCTAACTGATTAATGTATATAGATTTATCAGCATCCTGAAATTCAGTCAGTTGACTGCTGTTTGTTTCTTCTTCTTTCACTGTATGAATTTCATTTATTCGTTCCAATGATAACTTTACATCTTGAAATGAATTGACAAATGACATAAGTTGCTCAATCGGAGAGTTAAGTTGCCCTATTATATATTGTACTGCAAGCATCGCTCCCAAAGACATATGCCCATGAATAACTGCAGTTGCAGCAAATACTGTAATAATTATATTTTTTACCTCATTAATAAAAATTGAACCCGCCTCCTGAGTCTGCTGCAATTTCATGGATCTCATTTGCACAGTAAACAAGTCTGCTTGATTATCCTCCCATTCCCAACGACGCCGACATTCACAACCTTGCAATTTTATTTCTTGAATTGAAGTTATGAACTGGAACGTCCGATCTTGATTTTTTGCCTGTAATCCAAAAAGTTTATAATCAATAATCTTGCGCTCCTTTAAGAACAACGCAATCCATGCCCCATAAACTATACTTCCTATGAGAAATGTGACAAAAATCTTAATGTCATAATATACTAATACACTTCCCAAAACTAAAAAACTGACAAGAGCAAAAAGCAAACTCATGACCTGATTTGTCAGGAAACTTTGTATTCTATTATGGTCTCCTATCCTTTGCATAAAATCCCCAATGAGTTTGGAGTCAAAGAAATGCATAGGAAGTCTTAGAAGTTTTATAAAGAAATCACTTACAAGAAATAGGTTCAGCCTTACGGATATATGTAGCAGCAACCATCTCCTTATAAAG
>JBJEAY010000051.1:0-3556 GCA_051869575.1 Prevotella sp.
AATGCCAAATAAGGACATTGAGGATAATCTTCAGTATTGCTCTGCAGAATCAGCCGGTTGTGATATTATCATAACCAGAAATCCTAAAGATTTCCAAGGGAATAATATTAGAATATGTCTTCCGCATGATTTCATAATTGAATATTTTCAATAACACAATTTTTGTGTTGAATTAATTAGAATCGTATAAATTTTTTTATGAGTAATAAAGAGTCATTTACACATGACGATTTCATTATGATGATACGTCGTGCCAAACAAAGAAAATATGAATGGGAGCAGATAGTAGGAGAGAAACTGGAGGTCTTGCAGCGTGAGATTGACTCGAAACATTCACAATATTAAATACTCATCATTAAACCGAGGGTGGCGACGGCAATGCTGTCGCCACCCATTATTGTCAATATGGTTACTTGCTGTTTTTTCTTTCTATATGCTGCTCGTATTCGGCAATCTCGCGCTCGCCTACGTGGGCAAGACCGTAGTGCTCGTCGTGCTGACTGTAGTCGAGACCTACGCGCTCACTGTATTCAGACACTCGCATCGGGATGCAGAGGTCGATGAGCCAGTAGCCTAAGTAGCTCATAACGAATGTATATACAATCACCATCGCCACGGCAAGGAGATGATAGAGGAAGATGCTGAAACCTTCGGGAGTGCCAGCAACGAGCCCCTCTTGGATGAAGATACCCGTGAGCACCGTACCGAAGATACCGCCAGTGCCGTGGGTGGGGAACACGTCGAGGGCATCGTCGATGCGCGAATGACTGCGCCAATACACCGCACTGTTGCAGATGATGGTGATGACGAACGAGATGAAGATGCTCTCGCCCACTGTGACGTATCCTGCCGACGGGGTGATGGCAACAAGACCAACCACACATCCTACGGCAGCACCCATCGCCGAGGGCTTGCGACCACGCAGACAGTCGAAGAATATCCATGTCATCATCGCTGTGGCAGAGGCAGTGTTGGTGTTGAGGAACGCCTTCACGGCAACACCGTCGGCATGCAGCGAACTACCGGCATTGAATCCGAACCATCCAAGCCAAAGCATGGCAGCTCCAAGGAGAACAAACGGTATGTTGGCAGGCTCGGAATTGCGGGTGGATGATTTTCTCCTGCCAAGGAAGATGGCTCCTGCAAGGGCTGCCACTCCCGAAGAGGCATGAACGACGATACCACCGGCGAAATCCACTACTCCCCATTTCAGGAAGAGTCCGTCGGGATGCCATGTCATGTGGGCAAGCGGACAATAGATCACCACGAAGAAGAATATCATGAAGAACATATATCCCGAGAAGCGCACACGCTCGGCAAAAGAGCCCGTGATAAGTGACGGAGTGATGATGGCAAACTTCATCTGGAAGAGGGCATAGAGAGCCAAGGGGATGGTGGCTCCGCCGAGAATTTTACCGGTGGGAGTGGTATATACATCGCCACCTACATTATTGAACATAAGGAAGGTGGTGGGGTCGCCAATCACTCCGCCTATGTCGTCGCCAAAGCAGAGCGAGAATCCGAACACCACCCACAGTACGGATATGATACCCATGGCAATGAAGCTCTGGAGCATCGTCGAGATGACGTTCTTGGCTCCCACCATTCCTCCGTAGAAGAACGATAGTCCCGGTGTCATCATCAGCACGAAGATGGTAGCGGTTATCAACCATGCCACGTCGGCGGCATCTATCTTTGAAAAGTCACAGTCGAATGACGGTTCGGGGGCAAATATACCCGCAATGGCTATTATCACCATTGCCGTCATGAGTAATATCCAACGTTTTTTCATCGGGGTAAGCTCAAACTTTAATTTTTTAATCCTTTAATTTTTTTAATTCTCTACTCCTTCACATACGCATCGTCGTGTACTCCCGCCACGGCGCGTCCGCTGGGGTCATTCATGTTCTTGAATGATGCGTCCCATGCGAGAGCCTCGGCTGTGGAGCAAGCCACAGAGGGTACGCTCGGAACGGTGAGCGCGGCTGAGTCGCTGGGGAAATGCTCAGCGAAGATTGAACGATAGTAGTATTCCTCCTTGTTGCGCGGAGGATTGATGGGGAATCGCTCGGCGGCATGAGCCATCTGCTCGTCGCTCACCTGGTCGGAGGTAATCTGCTTCAGTGTGTCAATCCATGAGTATCCCACACCGTCGCTAAACTGCTCCTTCTGTCGCCATGCCACAGCCTCGGGCAGCATGTCGGCAAATGCCTCGCGCACAATCTTCTTCTCGATGGTTTTGCCGGGGCACATCTTAGCCTCAGGGTTGGTGCGCATTGCCACGTCGAGGAACTCCTTGTCGAGGAATGGCACACGCCCCTCCACACCCCAAGCCGACAGGCTCTTGTTGGCGCGGAGGCAGTCGTAGAGATAGAGTTTTGATAACTTGCGCACTGTCTCCTCGTGGAATGCCTTCGCGTCGGGAGCCTTGTGAAAATAGAGATAGCCTCCGAATACCTCGTCTGCACCCTCACCCGAAAGTACCATCTTGATGCCCATCGACTTGATCACACGGGCAAGAAGGTACATCGGAGTTGAGGCGCGGACAGTCGTTACGTCATAAGTCTCAATGAAGTAGATGACGTCGCGTATGGCGTCAAGTCCTTCTTGTATGGTATAGTTGATTTCATGGTGAACGGTGCCTATATGGTCGGCCACCATCCTTGCCTTGGCAAGGTCGGGCGCACCCTTGAGTCCCACTGCAAACGAGTGGAGGCGGGGCCACCATGCCTTCGAGGCACTGTCGTCTTCGATACGGTGCTCCGAGAATTTCTCGGCTATGGCACTGATTACCGAAGAGTCGAGACCACCCGAAAGCAACACGCCATAGGGCACATCGCTCATTAGTTGACGCTTCACAGCGTCCTCAAGTGCATCATGTATATCCTGAACACTCGCGCTATTGTCCTTCACCGCATCATACTGCATCCAGTCGCGGGTGTAATAGCGCTTCATCTTACCTTCGCGACTCGAATAGTAGTGTCCCGGCAGGAACACCTCATATCGGTCGCAGTTACCTTCGAGGGCTTTCATTTCGCTTGCGACATAGACCTTTCCGTCTGCGTCGTATCCTATATATAGAGGTATCACGCCAATGGGGTCGCGTGCGATAAGGAACTCATCCTTCTCGGCATCGTAGAGTGCAAAGGCGAAGATACCGCTTAAGTCTTCCAAAAAGTCAATACCTTTGTCGCGGTAGAGGGCGAGAATCACCTCGCAGTCGCTGCCAGTCTGAAACTGATACTTGTCGGCATACTGTCTGCGAATGTCCTGATGATTATATATCTCACCGTTAACAGCCAGGATTTGTTTTTTGTCGGGACTGAACAGGGGCTGCTTGCCTGATTCAGGATCGACGATTGACAGACGTTCGTGGCACATGATTGCCGAGCCTCCGGTGTATATACCGCTCCAGTCGGGTCCGCGGTGACGGATTTTCTGACTCATACGCAATGCCTTCTGTCTCAGTTCAGGAGTTTGCTCCTGGATGTTGAAAATTGATACAATTCCACACATAGTTTTATTTCTTTTTTATGTTATTTGAACGTTTGCTAAT
>JBJEAY010000052.1:0-3555 GCA_051869575.1 Prevotella sp.
ATGAGGGATTAGGAATGAGGGATTAGGAATGAGGAATTAGGAATGAGGAATTAGGGATTCTTTTTCGTCACCAATTTCTCCAGTTTCTTGTATTCCTTCTTGGTCAGGCGCATGAATGAGCCGTGCTGCGGACCATTGACTCCCTGGATGTCGGTGGGATTGGAGAAGTTGCGCATGAACTTGTCGGCACGGCAGATGCGGTAGTGCTTGGGATTGGAGGAATACTCGATGTAGCCGATGTGCCATGTGTCGTCGCCGGCAAGTTGGAATGCCGACACACCCTCGCACTTCTTGTTGCCCTCGAAGTCGATGTAGTCGTCATCGTCGGGCAGGCTCCACGGACCGGTGAGCGAGGGGGCGGTGGAGGTGAAAAGACCTGGTTTGCCGCCCTCTTTCTTTATCATCATGTGATAGAGTCCGTCGGCGGGCAGATAGTTGATGTCGGCATCGATGGTGGCATATCCCCAATCGAAGAGCAGACGGGGTTTGGTGAGTCGGGTGAACGACTCGTCGGCATAGGAGTAGTACATACGGTCGTAGGCCTCCTCGGCCTTGTTCCACAATGAGTAGTAGATGAAGTAGCCGCCACGCTTGCCGTCGCTCCACTGATAGTTGGGATCCCAGAATATCTGTGGTGCCCACACGCGGTTGACGGTGCTCCAGTCTTTATATACGTCGGGCGATTCGGAGTCGCAGAAGATGGCGCTGCCCTTGCGAAAGTCGAATGTCACCGACTCCCAATTGATGAGGTCGTCGGAGCGCAGAAGGTCGATGCCGTAGTTGTTCCACTGGTGGCTCTTGCGCACGCACATGTCGGTGGTCACCATGAGGTAGCCCTTGCAGTCGTGGGTGCGGCAGATGAAGGCATCACGCGTTCCGCCCTCTATCCTGGCGTGTTCGTAGGGCGAGAAGATGCTGTCGCCGTTGTTGATGTCGTGATAATGGAGTCCGTCGCGACTGATGGCATAGGCTGTCCATTCGCCACGGTCGCTCATGTGGCAGTAGAGATAGCCATAGTCGCCCTTCTGGGGATTTTGGGCTATCACCGACGGGGTGGTGACGGCTGTGAACAATGCCATCACGCAGGATGCAATGATTCTTTTCATAATTATTGTTTTTAATGTAGATTGTCGTTATCTGCCAAGCCATGCCTCGGGATTGAGCTTTGCCCTCTCCTTGCGCAACTGGAACTGGAGGATGTTGTCTTGGCCCACTGTGCCGATAACCTGTCGGGCACTCACCTTCTGGCCGCGATGGACACTCACCGACGAGAGGTTGCAATAGACGGAGATGTAGCTGCCGTGGCGCACCATCACACCGGTGACTCCGCCCATGCTGAACACGGCACTCACCTCGCCGTCGAAGATGCTGCGTGCCTTGGCTCCGGCAGAACCAAGGATGTTGATGCCCTTGTTGTCGAGACGCACATTGTTGAGACCCTCGACGTTGTATTGTCCGAAATGGCTGACTATGCGGTAGCCGCCTGTGATGGGCATGGGCAGACGGCCGCGGTTGCTCTCGAAACTGCCACTGATGCGGCGGTCCTCGGAGTCGAGGTTATAGACGAGGGGCTTCGACTGCTCTTTCTTGGCAACCTCCACCTCGCGCTCCAGTTTCTTTGCCTCGGCAATGGCGCGACGGTCTTCCTCGTTGCGTTGCTCCTCAGCCTTGCGCCTGGCTGCCTCTGCCTCCTTCTGCTTGCGGGCGAGTTCGGCTTGCTTGCGTGCCAGTTCCTCGGCCTTGCGCTTGCGCTCCGCCTCGGCACGCTTGGCTTCCTCGGCTGCCTTGCGCTTTGCCTCGGCGATAGCCCTCTGACGGGCTTTCTCCACCTCGATGGCCACGAGGCGGTCGATCTGGGCATTGATGGCGGCATCGCGCTTCTGTTGTTCGGCGATGATGCCTTGTATGGTCTTCTGCTGTTTCTGCAGTGTGCTCACCACGTTCTGTTGCTCCACCTGCTTGCCTTCGAGCGAGCGACGCTCCTGTTCACCTTTATATAATAGGTTGCTCTTCTGCTTCTTGGTGGCAGTGAGCTGCTGGTGCTTCTGCGTCACTTCGGCCTGCTTGGTCTTCACCTCCTCGCCCTGGGCACGCTGATATGACGCATATTCGCGCATGAAGCGCATACGGCGGTACATCTGCGAGAAATTCTTTGCCGAGAAGATAAACATCAGTTGGCTCTGGATGGAGCGGTTGCGGTGCATGTATCTCATCGACTTGACGTATTTCTGCTTGCGGTCGGTGAGTTCCTTGCCGAGAACGTCGAGTTGGGAGTTGAGTTTGGTGATATTGCCGTCGAGGTGTGTGATGTCGCGGCGTATGGTGTCGATGGTGCGACGCTTGTCGGCAATCTCGGAGTTGATCACCATGAGGTTTTTCAGCCTCTCCTTCACGTCGCGCTCGTTTTTGCGGAGCTTTTGCTGCTGGGCGGCAATTTGCTTTTTGATTTGTGCCCGCTCGTTCTTGAGACCCTTGATAGAGGCAGTCTCGTAGTCGGCGGTGTTAGTGTTTGTCTTTTTCTTTTTTGTTGTTGTCTGCCTTTTTTTCTTGGCAGTAGATGTAGTTGACGCCTTCTTTCGCGCCGGCTTCCTCGTTTGTGAGGAGGAAGCCAGCGTGAAGGCGAAAAGTATAATGAATATTATTTGAAATCTTTTCATTTACAATTGGTTAGAGAGCCATAAAACGGCGAAGAATGTCATCCACGGTCACCTCCTTGTATTTGGCCGACACAGGAGTGCGTGTTTCCCAGTCGCTTTCGTTGCCGATGTAGTTGAGGGTCATGTTGATCTTCACCTCCGACTTGGGGGTTGAGAAGACAATGGCATTGCGAGTGGGGAATTTCTTGTTGCTGAGGTCCTTATAGTCGGTGTAGTCCCAGTTGAGCTGGCTCTTGCCGCGATACTTGTCGTTGTAGGCGATGTTGGCCATGTGGATTAGTCCGCCTACATTCTCAGCCAACCAGCGATATGACAGTTTGTCCTTCTCCATCGAGATGATGACGTCGCCAGCCTCTTCGGATGTCTGGAACTTGTTCATGAGCTCGGCGGTAATCTCCTTCTCGCCCGGCTGGAAGAGTTCGTTCCAGAAGAGCGCCTGAAGGGTGTAGAAGTTGATGCCGCTCTGGCGGAGGAAGTCGAGTTGCTCGTATTGTGCTTTCATGTACTGCTTGTTGATGCGGTCCATGATGAGAACATAGTCGCGTGTGAACTCAAGGCGCGCTGCCTCGACGAATCCGAATGCCATGAGCTGGAGACGGATGACATCGTTGCGCTTCATCTTGAGATTGCCGGTGAGAGTCATGTCCTGTGAGCCCACTTGTACCTGGAACTTCACTTTAGACGTGATGAACTTAGCTGTCTGCTGGTTGTCCAGCACTTTGTTGAGTGTTTCCTGCAATTCCATGCTGCGTGGGGCAACTGGTGCTTCGGCAACGGTCTTGTGGGATTTGCACGAGGCTAAAAAAGCCAATGGTAACGCGATGAGTGCGACCTTGATAAAATGGATGGTTTTCATTTTGTTTTTGTTTTTTATGTTGAATTCCTTATTTTTTATTAT
>JBJEAY010000053.1:0-3532 GCA_051869575.1 Prevotella sp.
CGAGAACACATCCGGTCCTCTCGGACAGGGACATGTGTTTGCCGTTGGTGCCGCTATTGCCGCCAAGTTCTTGGCTGCTCACACTGGCAACCCGACATTCGACAAGGAAACTATCTATGCATACATCTCCGACGGTGGTATCCAGGAGGAAATCTCACAGGGTGCAGCCCGTATCGCTTCAGTTCTTGGCCTGGACAACCTCATCATGTTCTACGACTGCAACGACATCCAGCTCTCTACCGAGACCAAGGAGGTTATGAACGAGGACACAGCCGCCAAGTATCGTGCTCTTGGTTGGGAGGTATTCGAGATCAACGGTAACGACGTTGACCAGATTCGCGAGGCTCTTGACAAGGCAAAGAAGGTGGAAGGCAAACCTACCCTCATCATCGGTAAGTGTATCATGGGTAAGGGAGCGCTCAAGGCCGACGGTTCTTCTTACGAGGCCAACTGCAAGACCCACGGTGCCCCTCTTGGTGGCGACGCATTCGTCAACACAATCAAGAACCTTGGTGGCGATCCCGAGAACCCCTTCCAGATCTTCCCCGAAGTCAAGGAACTCTATGCCAAGCGTGCCGAGGAGCTCAAGGGCATCTGCGCTGAGCGTTATGCCGAGGAGAAGGCTTGGGCCGACGCTAATCCCGAGAAGGCAGCCCAGCAGGCAGAGTGGTTCAGCGGCAAGGCTCCGAAGATTGACTGGAGCAAGTGCGTTCAGAAGGACAACGACGCTACACGTAGCGCATCTGCCGCTTGTCTGAGCGTATTGGCACAGCAGGTACCTAACATGATCTGCGCTTCAGCCGACCTCTCCAACTCTGACAAGACCGACGGCTTCCTCAAGCAGACAAAGGCACTCGTCAAGGGCGACTTCAGTGGTGCATTCTTCCAGGCTGGTGTTGCCGAGCTCACCATGGCTTGCTGCTGCATCGGTATGTCTCTGCATGGTGGTGTTATCCCCGCTTGCGGAACCTTCTTCGTATTCTCAGATTATATGAAGCCCGCCGTGCGTATGGCTGCCCTCATGCAGTTGCCCGTTAAGTTCATCTGGACCCACGACGCATTCCGCGTAGGTGAGGATGGACCTACTCACGAGCCTGTTGAGCAGGAGGCACAGATCCGCTTGATGGAGAAGCTGAAGAACCATGCCGGCAAGAACTCTTGCCTCGTTCTTCGTCCTGCCGATGCCAAGGAGACAACTGTTGCCTGGGCAATGGCTATGGAGAATACAGATACTCCTACCGCTCTTATCTTCAGCCGTCAGAACATCAACAATCTGCCCGAGGGCAACGACTACGAGCAGGCTCGCAAGGGTGGCTATGTAGTGGCTGGTTCTGACGAGAATCCCGATGTAGTTCTCGTTGCCACCGGTTCTGAGGTATCTACCCTCATCAGCGGTGCCGAGTTGCTGCGCAAGGATGGAGTTAAGGTTCGCATCGTGAGCGTTCCCTCTGAGGGTCTGTTCCGCAGTCAGAGCTTAGAGTATCAGCAGAGCGTTGTTCCCGCAGGAGCCAAGGTGTTCGGTATGACAGCCGGTCTGCCAGTCAACCTCCAGGGCTTCCTGATTGGAGCAGCTCCCGAGTCAAAGATTTGGGGTCTTGAGAGCTTCGGTTTCTCAGCTCCCTACAAGGTGCTCGACGAGAAGCTCGGCTATACAGGTCAGAACGTTTACGAGCAAGTAAAAGCAATGTTATAATCCTATGGAAGTAAAGACAGTTGGAGTAGCTTGCGACCACGCAGGCTACGCATTGAAGAAGTACGTGCTCCAGTACCTGGAAGAGCATGGCTATGCCTACAAGGACTACGGCACATATAGCGACATGAGCTGTGACTATCCCGACTTCGGCCATGCTTTGGGCGAAGGCATCGAGAGCGGCGAGGTTTATCCCGGCATTGCCGTATGCGGCAGTGGCGAGGGTATCAGCATCACGCTCAACAAGCATCAAGGTGTGCGCGCAGGTCTCGCTTGGATTCCCGAGATTGCTCATCTCTGCCGTCAGCACAACGATGCCAACGTACTGGTTATGCCAGGCCGTTTCATCGACAACAAGACAGCAGGCGCAATCATGGACGAGTTCTTCAAGACCACGTTTGAGGGCGGTCGCCATCAGCGTCGTGTCGAGAAGATACCCGTAAGCAAGTAATCACTTGATTTCACATAACTTCTCCCCCATCCTATCCAAGGTTGGGGGAGATTTTTAACTCTATTTTTGAATATGGACCAGTCATTATACAGCCAATCGTTATTCTTATCATTACCGCTGATGCTGTTCTTCGGGTTTCACATGCTTTTGGGCAGGACACCCGAGAAAAGGGTGTTTGCCAACTACCTCTTGTCGCGCCGACTGATTGGCACGGCATTGCTCATCCTTGCCGCCAACTATTGTGTGCATCTATTTTACGGAATACGACTGAAAGACGTGAATGCCACAATATTGATGAACCTGTCAACCTATTTTCTGTGCTATTGGTTGTTCAGTTCGGCAATGATGACACTTCTCAACAACCGGTATGTCACCCTCCGACGCTTTGCAGTACACATATCGATGTGGCTTGCCTTTTCAGCATTGGCTTTAGCAGTGAGCCTGCTTTCACACACACACACCGTATGGTCCTTGGGTATGATTACCCTGACAACGTGGCTTGTCATTTACGGACTCTTTCTTTCCGCCCGTCTGCTTCGCACATACTCACGGGCAATAAAGATGTTTGAGGACACTCATTCCGACGACATCGGGTCGTATATCCGTTGGCTGTCAATCTTCACATATTGGGCAATAGGCTATGGCGTGAGTTGCGGTCTCCTCACATTCCTTCCCAATAAATACATATTCGTATGGATTCTGTCATCCATCCCTTTCTACATATATTTATATTGCAGTTATCAGAATTACATCTTGTTCTACGAGAGAGTGGAGAATGCCTTTCGCGAAGAAACAGAAACGGCATCTCACATTGATAGCGACGAGAAAATCATTGATTCCATCGAGGATTCTCCAGCCTACCATTCGAATATCGAACATCGCATAAAGGAGTGGATAGACAATGAGGGTTATCTCCAGCAGGGCATATCTCTCAATGACCTGTCGATGCTATTCTGCACCAACCGCACCTATCTGTCGCAGTTTATCAATAATGTATATCACAAGACATTCCGCGACTGGATTACCGACTTGCGTATAGAGTATGCCAAGGACTTGATGAAACGTCAACCGCAGCTGATGATTCTCGAAGTGTCCGAATCCTCGGGATTTGTATCCAAAAGCCATTTCACCCGCACGTTCAAGGCAAAGGAAGGGTGCACACCGTCGCAATGGCGTGACAAGTTGCAGTAAAACGAGCCGAAACGACAATTTGCCCGTTTTCCAATCACTTGTAATTGCCTATTCAACAATAATAAATGTCATTTCTTCAAAAATTGAAGCAATGACATTTTTTTATTTGCTCCATTCAGCTTTATTCACTATATTTGCAGACACAATAATCAAATATTCACATTTTAATTATATAGTATTATGAATAAAACAAAGCAAAT
>JBJEAY010000054.1:0-3532 GCA_051869575.1 Prevotella sp.
CGAGCATACGCTGACCGATGCACCGGATCCTTTTCCTGCATTTGAGCAGGTGGATTGCTGTGACTATGCGGCTATGGACAATGTCTTTGCCAAGTATTCGGATATTGATGGAATCATTCACTTTGCCGCAAGTAAGGCTGTGGGCGAGAGTGTGGAGAAACCACTTCTCTACTATCGCAACAACCTCACCAGCCTCATCAATCTTCTCGAATTGATGCCGAAGCATAATGTGAAGGGTATCATCTTCTCGTCAAGCTGCACCGTATATGGACAGCCCGACCCCGAGAATCTTCCTGTTACCGAGGATGCTCCCATCAAGCCTGCCGAGAGCCCATACGGCAATACAAAGCAGGTGAACGAGGAAATCATTCGCGACGATATCAACAGCGGTGCGCCTATCAAGGCCATCCTGCTCAGATATTTCAACCCCATTGGTTCACATCCTACAGCCATCATCGGTGAGCTGCCCAACGGAGTGCCAATGAATCTCATCCCCTATGTCACACAGACAGCCATGGGCATTCGCGAGCAACTCAAGGTGTTCGGCAACGACTACGACACTCCCGACGGAACATGTATCCGCGATTATATCTATGTCGTTGACCTTGCCAAGGCTCATGTTAAGGCAATGGAGCGAGTGCTCGACACCGACAGCGACAAGCTTGAGGTGTTCAACGTGGGCACCGGACGTGGTGTCAGCACCAAGGAAATCGTCGATGCCTTCGAGAAGGCTACAGGCGTAAAGGTCAATTGGACCTACGCTCCCCGTCGTGCTGGTGACATCGAGAAGGTATGGGCCGATCCCAAGAAAGCCAACGATGTGTTGGGATGGAAGGCCGATACCAGTCTTGAGGACACGCTGAAGTCTGCCTGGAACTGGCAGGTGAAGCTCCGCGAGAGGGGTATTCAATAAGGTTATTGGTTATTAGTCGTGGTGACAAGCCCGACTATATTTTGTGTTTGTGTTGTTATTATCCCCCCGATGTGAATCGCGGGGATAATTTTTGTTACTATGTTTCGTATGTCAGACAAGATAATCCCCAAGATAAGAAAGTGCATGTCCGACGGACTGTCGCTTGTTGACCGACTGCCCGTGTGGAATGTCGTGGATGAGGTGAACGGCCTTCTTGCCCATCATCCCTCCATAGTGCTTACCGCCCCTCCCGGAGCCGGTAAATCCACCCTGTTGCCCCTCACCGTGCTTGATGCAGTGGATGAAGGGCGAGTGGTCGTTGTAGAGCCTCGACGCATTGCAGCCATACAGATAGCCGAGAGGATGTCGGCAATGATAGGCGAGACGGTGGGCAACACAGTGGGTTATCGTGTGCGCTTTGATACCAAGGTGTCCGCTTCCACTCGCATTGAGGTCATCACCGAGGGTATTCTGCTCAGGCTGCTTGTGGATGACCCAACGCTTGATGGCATCTCGGTGGTGATGTTCGATGAGTTTCATGAGCGAAGTCTCGCTTCCGATACTGCCCTTGCTCTTGTGCGCGAGGCACAGGGCATTATACGTCCCGACTTGCACATGGTGATAATGTCGGCTACTATTGACACTGATTATATTTGCTCATCGCTCAATGCCCCTCTTGTCGAGAGTCAAGGACGAATGTATGACGTTGAGATTCTGCATGGAGAGGAAGCCACAGTGTATGATTGTGCCAGTCAGATGGCATCTGCCATAATGAAAGCCCATCGCGAGCAACAGGGAGACATACTTGCCTTCCTCCCCGGTCAGGCGGAGATAATGAGATGTCGCGAAATTCTTGGCGACTCGCTTGGATCCACCTCCGTACTTCCTCTTTATGGCATGCTCACTCCCCAACAACAGCGTCGGGCTATCATGCCGTCGAATGATGGCGAACGAAAGCTTGTACTTGCCACCTCCATTGCCGAAACATCACTCACCATCGAGGGAGTGAGGGTTGTGGTAGATTCCGGTTTTTGCCGTCGTATGGTGTTCGACCCTCGTAGTGGACTGAGCCATCTCGACACTTTGCGCATATCCCTTGACATGGCAAGGCAACGCACGGGACGAGCAGGACGTGTGGGC
Organism: Prevotella sp.; assembly: GCA_051869575.1. GTDB lineage: Bacteria > Bacteroidota > Bacteroidia > Bacteroidales > Bacteroidaceae > Prevotella. The sequence goes on from JBJEAY010000054.1 coordinate 2,054, forward strand.
GAGGGAGTATGTTATCGCCTGTGGTCACTTGCCACAGAGCATCGTATGGATGACTGTCGCAAACCGGAGATTGTTGAGGCTGACCTCTCTTCCGTGCTCCTCGATATCTCGGCATGGGGTGCAGAGGATATTATGTCGTTGCCATGGCTCACTCCACCTCCACAGTCGAATGTCGCCCAGGCCCGCCAACTGCTCTTAATGCTCGAGGCAATAGACGATAATGGCAAGATAACCCCACATGGCAAGCGGCTTGCCTCACTGCCTTGTCATCCTCGTATTGCTCAGATGTTGCTTTCTGCCGAGACAGATTCCCTCAAGGCACTCGCAGCCGACATTGCCGCCATTCTTGAAGAGAGGGATATACTCAACACCGAAACGGATGCCGACATCAACACTCGTATTGCCCTCCTGCGCGATGCCCGTCGCACAAGGCGCAATGGCAGATGGGGACGTATCATCAATATCGCAGAACAATACCGAAGGCTCGTGCGTGTAGCCGAGGATAATGACTATCCGTCGCCCTATGACTCAGGCAGGCTAATCGCTTCCGCCTATCCCGAGAGGATAGCCGTAAGCAACGACGACGGGAAATATAAGCTTGCCAATGGAAATACAGTGACCCTCGACAGTGGCGACGACCTTATTGCCTGTCCACTCTTGGCAGTGGCGTCGTTGGGCACGAGGATATTCCTTGCCTCGCCATTGTCCAAGGATTCGCTCACAGGCATTGCCCGATGGACCGACAATGTCTTTTGGGACAGTAAGCAGGGCAGGGTAGCGGCAAGGCGCGAGTTGCGTATAGGTGCAGTCATCCTCGATAGCCGTCCTATCGACAATGATGTGCGCGAGCGCATTACAGATGCCATCTGCCTTGCCGCAAGGAAGGACGGATTGAGCATGTTCTCTTTCTCCGACAGTGTTCAGGCATTGCAGCGTCGTATTACAGTCGTGTCGTCGTGGCATCCCGAATTGTCGCTCCCCGATGTCTCCATCGAGGCAGTCCTTTCCTCCGTCAGCGAGTGGTTGCCTCTGTATATCGGCAAGGCTTACACCACTGCCGAATTGCGCAAGATAAACATGCAGGATGTGATATGGGGAATGTTGACCTACGAGCAACAGACTACCGTTGACACCTTGGCACCCACACATATCTCAGTGCCCACAGGCAGTCGCATACGCGTTGACTATCGCCAAGGGGCTGAGGCTCCCGTGTTGAGCGTACGTCTTCAGGAGTGCTTCGGTCTTACCTCCACTCCCTGTGTAGATGGAGGCAAGCGTCCGGTGTTGATGGAACTACTCTCTCCTGGTTTCAAACCCGTGCAGCTCACCCAAGACCTTGCCAATTTCTGGCAGTCCACCTATTTCGAAGTGCGCAAGGAGCTTCGCCGCCGCTATCCCAAGCACCATTGGCCCGACAATCCCCTTGAGGCTCAGGCAGTGCGTGGAGTCAAAAGATAGTTCTTGTATCATTCTTACAAT
>JBJEAY010000055.1:0-3521 GCA_051869575.1 Prevotella sp.
GTTTCTCTCTACTTTTTAGCATTTTTTTGAGTTTTTCTCATCCTTGAAACTGCTTTTGCTTGCATCTGCACGTCATTTTTTATTCTTTTCACCTTGTTCATCTCCACAGCTCCGAGGCATAGGTAACTTATGTTTATTGCGCCTTGAATACTACCAGATGTCTTGGCAAATTAATCACTTTCAGACGTTTATACCATGTCTTGGTGGTTTGGGGAGAGTCAATCCTTGCATGGCCGGAGATGATATAGTAGCTGGCCGAATACTCGTCCATCACGTCCAAGAATGCTCTTTTTATGCGCGAGCATTTCTCGTTGATGGCATTGTCGAGGGGATTGGTAAGATGGTCAACGCTCTCCTCTATCTTTCCCAAGTCCATCATCTTCGCCGTCTTGCGATACCATTGCAGCAACTCGGTCTTATATTCCGAAAGATGCTTGAATTCGATACCCTCGGGATGATTTAGGAATAGTAGATACACTGCCTTGTGGACAGGTTGCAGGTCAACCTCGACATTGCCGATGTCAGGCAACAGGAAACGATAATCAGACGTAATGACCAGTTGGCTCAGATGCTCTTGCACTGCCTCAACTTTCAACTCATTGAGCATACTGCTCCCGAGGGCAGACAATATCAGGTCATTGCGCCCTGCAGCCCTCAGTTTTATTGCAATGTCATGCAACTGAGATGCCAACTCTTCTGGATTGTTCACTCCGTCATTCATTATACATGTCCATATTATCCCTCAACCATGCCTTCCATCTATCCAAGATTGATGGCTTCTTCGGCTCTGTCACTTCCTCTGGTGTTTCCTCTTTTATAGGTTCGACAGCAGGCTCCACAATGGGGGCAACCACAACAAAGGGAGGCTCTGTTTCCTTAATCTCTTCCTTAATCTCGCCCTCATCTTCCTTCTTCACTTCGGGCTTGGGCTTCTTTACGGGTTTGTAGAGGTCTTTTATCAGTTGCTCAAAGTGCTCATCACCCTCGTTAGGCTTTTCTTCCTTGGGCTCGGTGAACTCGTTGTCAATGCCAGTGGCCAATATCGTCACCTTGGCATCCTCGCCGAGAGAGTCGTCGGTCGAAGTACCCCATATCACCTCGATGTCAGGATCAAGTTGGTCGAAGAACTCATCAATCTCCTGCATCTCGTTGACGTATATTTGGTGCTCGCTACTTGCGTATATGTTAAACAGAATCTTCTTTGCCTTGTTGATGTCATTGCCACAGAGTAGGGGAGAGTCGAGGGCATCGATGATAGCCCTTTCAATTCGCTTGTTTCCGCTTGCCCTGCCTATGGCCATGATAGCACCGCCGCCCTTGCGGGTGGTCGTTTCCACATCACGGAAGTCAAGGTTGATGTTTCCGTCGCTGTGGAAGGTAATCAGTTCGGATATGCCCTTCACAGCCTCTTTCAGCACGTCGTCGGCACGCTTGAAGGCATCGTTGAGTGATATGGGTGAGTCGGAATACACGTCGCACAGTCTCTCATTGTTGATTACGAGCATTGCGTCAACATATTTTCTCAGCTCTTCCACGCCCTTGAGAGCCTTCACGATTTTCTTCTTCCGCTCAAAATAGAAGGGAATAGTGACTATGGCAACAGTAAGTATTCCGAGCTCCTGTGCTATCTTTGCCACCACGGGAGCCGCTCCTGTGCCAGTGCCGCCTCCCATACCGGCGGTGATGAACACCATCTTCGTACCGTCGTTGAGCAGTGTGCGGATATCGTCGATATTGTTTTCCGCCTCGCTTTTCCCCACATCAGGATTAGCGCCGGCTCCCAGTCCTTCGCCCAACTGCAGTTTGACGGGTACGGGCGACTTGGCCAGCACCTTGCTGTCGGTATTGCATACAGCAAACGACACGCCCTCAATGCCCTCGTCATACATGTTTCTGACAGCATTGCAACCGGCGCCACCCACGCCTACCACCTTCAGTATTCTCATTGTCCTGTCCTCCACAATCCCGAAGTCGATGGGAGGCATATTATTCATTTCGTTCATACCTTTCAGCCATTTTATTCATTTTGGCTGCAAAGGTAATCATTTATTTCGAATTATCCAAATCTTCGCAAGGCTTGCGGCAAAAAACATTTTATTTTATTCTTTTCACCTTGTTCATCTCCACAGCTCCGAGGCATAGGAACATCGAACCGATACTCATCCATACGACGCAGTCGGAGGTGCTATGCCCCTCTTCCATCAGCATGATAATAAATGTCACATACATCAGGACGGAGGCCATGTAGAAGCCGATTCCCTGTTGGCGGTGGGCATTAGCCTCATCACCCTCTTCTCTCAGTTTCTTGGCTTTGTGAATACCTGTGCATACGAAAGCCACCATCAGTGCGCAAGCCACCAAGGGCCATGCAGCAAAAAAGAATTCCTGTATCATATTCTTAATCATTAAATTGTTGTTTTTGAACGTTAGACGTTGGCAGCTGCTGATTTACTACAAAAAAGGGAGAAAATTGGCTCTACAGATATTGTCCGTGGATTAAAGCCATGACAATATCTGTAGAGCCCCAAAAAGGGCAAGAAAATATACCAGGCGACCAGAAACAACCAAAAAGTGGTCAGAAAGATAGTGGTACTACCCAGAAAAACTACCCAGAAAATTTGTGCCATACAAAAGGAAATTGTAGATTTCCTACGTATTAACCCCAAGGCTAACCGTAGTGAAATCACCACTTATCTCATCCAGTCTTTACTGTTAGTTGCTCCATAGTGGTTCGTCCTGCCAGTTGCCTGAGGGAAATCCCATAGCGGCAATGTCAACCATGGGATACTTATCAAGCAACGATATTAAATCATCCTTGAAACCGTTGCTGCTCCAAATGATATCAACAAAATGTTTCAATATGCAGAGGGTGAAGAATATTCGTCCTTGCCTTACATTGCTGCTCACCCAAGGAGTCAATGGTCTGGTCATGGTAAGAGTACGAAGAGAGAGTGAACGGTTCCAAAGTCTGGCGTGATGACAACAGGAATTTCTTGTTAAAGTAACCACTGTCATCCACGATATGAAAACAGGAATGGTCAAACTGAAATGTTTTGCTATTCTCTTGCGGATTTTATTGCTTGCTATATTGTCATAAATCCTTGTCAATGTTCCAAGAGGAATTATTTCCGCTATCATCCATGATGGTGGATATGGATCTTCGTAAGTCAACCAAAACACATCATTTGTTTCGGCACAGGCAATATTTACGATTGCACTCCTAACGGCAATCTCTATGCGTTCGATTTGATTGAAAACAAGTTGTCTTAATTCTCTATCGAACTCATATAGTTTTAATGCTGTTCCTAATGTACTTCCTGGTTTAAATAAATGTTCTGACTTAGGTGTTAACAAAAAAGGATAAAAATAGCCTGACAACCGATGATATCCAATGGAACTAATAATTCCCGTGGCATTATCTGTATCATCGCAATCCAAGCCTCTGCTTTGAAGTATGGATATTAGTTCAAATGGTGATGAATATTCCTTAGTGTATTTCATAAAAATAAAACGACCCGCCG
>JBJEAY010000056.1:0-3515 GCA_051869575.1 Prevotella sp.
AGATGAAGAAAATATTAATATCAGCAGCCATGTTATTGGCAAGCAATGTTGCCATACAGGCACAAATTGAAGAAGACTACGAAGGCGACGAGGACGAAATCACCGTCACCGACGACAATGGTAAGGAAGAAGTAATCGAATTTCCCGAGGCTATGAACTTCGAACTCGACAGCCTGCTCAACCTCTACATGTCGAAGAACTATCTCGACGAGGACAACGACTGCCGAATGAAGGACATCAACCCCGTGTTCGAGAAGGAAGTGTATATCGACAGGCTCAAGCGCATACCGAGCATCATCGAAATGCCATACAATGAGGTGGTACAGAAATTCATCGACCGCTATAGCGGACGTCTGCGCCACTCCATCAGTTATATGCTTGGAGCGTCGAACTTCTATATGCCGATATTCGAGGAGGCTCTCGAAACCTATGGGTTGCCTCTTGAACTGAAATACCTGCCTGTGATTGAGTCGGCTCTCAACCCCACGGCGGTGTCGAGAGTGGGAGCAACGGGATTGTGGCAGTTTATGCTCGCCACCGGCAAGCGCTACGGACTGGAGGTGAACACCCTCGTGGATGAGCGACGCGACCCCATCAAGGCTTCGTATGCCGCAGCCAACTACCTGAGCGACCTGTATAAGGTGTTCGGCGACTGGAATCTGGTGATTGCAGCCTACAACTGCGGTCCCGACCAAATCAACAAGGCCATCCACCGCTCGAAGGGCAGCAAGGACTATTGGCAGATATATCCCTATCTGCCCAAGGAGACACGCGGATATGTGCCGGCATTCATCGCCGCCAACTATATCATGACATATTACTGCGAGCACAACATCTGTCCGATGACCACACGTCTGCCGGCAAAGACCGACACGGTGATGGTGAGCCGCAACGTGCATCTCGAACAGATAGCTGCCGTATGTAATATCGACATCGAGCAGTTGCGCACGCTCAATCCCGCCTATCGTCGCGACATAGTGCCTGGAGCCACAAAGATGTCGGCGGTGCGCCTGCCTCACACAGAAGTGGGCAAGTTCATCGACCTCGAGGACTCCGTCTATGCCTACAATGCCGAAGTGCTGTTCTCGAAGCGAGCTACGGTGGAGGTGAACGACGATGTGCCTACATATACCCGCAAAAGCAGCAGCAAGCGCAGTCGCAAGAGCACACGCAGCAGCAGAGGCAGAAGCGTGACCGTGAAGAGCGGACAGACGCTCTCGGAGATTGCCAAGCGCAACGGCACCACTGTGGCGAAGCTCAAGAAGCTCAACGGCATCAAGGGCTCGAACATCAGGGCGGGAAAGAAACTGAGAGTGAGATGAGGACTTTAATCTTTAATTAAAGAAATTAAAAAATTAAAGGATTAAAAAATTAAATAATTATGGACGAGGAGCAGAAAAAACTTGAAGAGCAGGACGAGGTGATGATTAATGATGCATATCAGCACCTGTTGGACACATACAGCAAGTCGAGACATCGCCAAAAGGTGGATCTCATCACCAAGGCGTTCAACTTTGCCAAACAGGCGCACAAGGGTGTAAGGCGTCTGTCGGGCGAACCGTATATAATGCACCCCATCGCAGTGGCGCAGATAGCATGCGAGGAGGTGGGACTCGGTTCGACGAGTATATGTGCGGCATTGCTGCACGACGTGGTGGAAGACACCGACTATACCGTGGAGGACATAGAGAACATCTTCGGTGCCAAGGTGGCGCAGATAGTGGATGGACTCACGAAGATAAGCGGAGGTATATTTGGTGAACAGGCGTCGGCACAGGCGGAAAACTTCAAGAAACTGCTGCTCACCATGAGCGACGACATACGCGTAATCCTTATTAAGATATGCGACCGCCTGCATAACATGCGCACATTGGCAAGCCAACCCGCCAACAAGAAATACAAGATTGCCGGCGAGACACTATATATCTATGCTCCGCTTGCCAACCGACTTGGACTCAACAAGATAAAGACCGAGCTCGAGGATCTCAGCTTCAAAAATGAGCATCCCGACGAATATGCATCTATCGAAAACAAACTAAAATCCACACAGGATTCGCGCCACGAACTCTTCGACCAGTTTACTCAACCCATAGAGGCGGCTCTCACCAAGATGGGTATCAAATACACCATCAAAGAGAGAATAAAGAGCCCCTACTCCATCTGGAACAAGATGCAGAACAAGCATGTCTCGTTTGAGGAAATATACGACATACTCGCAGTGAGAATCATATTCACACCCAAACAGCGCGAGGACGAAATCAACGAGTGCTTCAATATATACGTGGCAATAAGTCAGATATACAAGTCACACCCCGACCGACTGCGCGACTGGCTCAACCATCCCAAGGCCAACGGCTATCAGGCTCTGCACGTCACACTCATGTCGAAGCAGGGACGATGGATAGAGGTGCAGATACGCTCCGACCGTATGGACGAGATTGCCGAACAGGGATTTGCCGCTCACTGGAAATACAAGGAGGGCGGAGACATCGAGTTTACGGAGGACGAGGGCGAACTCAACGAGTGGCTACACACTATCAAGGAGATACTCGACGACCCGCAACCCGACGCAATGGACTTCCTCGACGCCATCAAGCTCAACCTCTTCGCGTCGGAGATATTCGTCTTCACACCGAAGGGCGAGATTAAGACCATGCCCGCCGGATGTACGGCTCTCGACTTTGCCTTCTCTATCCACACCTTCCTCGGAAGCCACTGTATCGGAGCAAAGGTGAACCACAAATTGGTGCCGCTGAGCCACAAACTGCAGAGTGGCGACCAGGTGGAGATACTCACATCCAAGTCGCAACATGTGCAGGCATCATGGATAAACTTTGTCAGCACTGCCAAGGCAAAGGCCAAGATTCAGGCCATACTGAGGCGCAACGGCAGAGACAAGCAACGCGACGGCGAGGAGGCTTTCAAGTTATTCCTCAAGGCTTATGGCATTGACTACACTGTAGAGATAGCCGACAAGGTTGCCTCGTTCCACGACAAGCACAAGCGTGAGGATTTCTTTCAGGCGGTGGGCGACAAGTCGATATTGCTCTCCGAAAAGGACATCGACGAGATACATGGAGGCAATAAGAAGGAAACAACCTCGAAGGGATGGAGAAAGTATGTGCCTTTCCTCGGCAACAAGAAAAAGAATATCGCCGCTGAGGCAGAGGCTGCACAGAAAGAGCTGTTCACTGTGCCCGACAAGTTCAACCGCAAGAAACCAATCTTCATCACCGACAACAACATCAACCAGTATAAGTTTATGAATTGTTGTCACCCCATCCCCGGTGACGACATCTTGGGATACATCGACAGCAAGAAGCAGATTGAGATACACAAGCGCAACTGTCCGGTGGCAGCCAAGCTGAAGACCAGTTTCGGCAATCGCATCCTCGACGCCAAGTGGTCAATGGGGCGCACTCTCTTCTTCGACGCCACTATCGAGATGACTGGTATCGACCATATCGGATTGCTCAACGAGGTGACTCAGGTGATTTCGCGCGAGATGAACGTGA
>JBJEAY010000057.1:0-3511 GCA_051869575.1 Prevotella sp.
AACTATTATGGCTATGTCAAGGATATCAATATCGAGCATATCAATGCTGGACAGTCGCAGATGGTAAATGCCTCTCAGCATTTCATTGAATTGTCGGCCACCCTCAACAAATATGCAGGTGCGATGGAGCAGATGGGCAATGCCGAAGCCGCTCAAAAGATTTCAGGTGCCGCCATGCAGACTGCAACCCTCGGCGTAGCCACTCAGGACATAGAACTCAACTGCGACCAGACGGGTTGGGGTGTGGCTCCCATTATAGGTATCGACTACAAGACTGGCAAGTTTAATTTTGCTGCTAAATATGAGTTTAAGACTCGTATGAGACTTAAGAACAAGTCAGCCAATAGTCTTAGTGCCGAGAGTATCTCAATGCTTGACAAGTTTGCCGATGGCAGCAGTGTTGCTGAGGATTCTCCCGCCTTGCTCACTGTCGGTGCTCAGTATGAGATATTGCCTTCGCTGCGCGTGATGGCAGGTTGGCACCACTATTTCGACCAGGACACCAAGCAGTGGACAAAGGAGATGCTCGACGATTCCAACGAGTATCTGCTCGGTGCCGAGTGGGACATCAACAAGATTGTCACCGTAAGTGCCGGTGGACAGCGCACCAAGTATGGCATGAAGGATGCAGGCATGAACGACATCTCCTTCAACGTCAGCTCATATTCTTTCGGATTCGGAGTGGGAGTGAACGTAACAGATAAGGTTAAGATTAATGCGGCATATTTCCAGACTCTCTACGACGACTACAATAAGACGGAGAAGATTTCTGAAGGAGTGAATGTCACCAATTGCTTCACCCGCACCAATCGTGTCATCGGTCTTGGCGTGAATTTCACATTGTAAGATTAATATTATACAACATGCCTTTTGAAATCCTCTCTGACAGTGATGTCGGAGAGGATTTTTTTGCCCTCAAAAGTAAAAAACTGCTAAATATATGCTATAAAATTTGGAGATTACTCATTTTTTTCCTACTTTTGCATATAAATAACTTGTCAAAGACAAAACAATTATATAAAACGCTTATGAAAAAGATACTCTTTATCGTAATCTCCATCGTGATTGGCTGCCATTGCAGCATGGTTAAGGCACAAGGTAATGCCGACGCATTGATGAAACAGGCGCAGGATTTTCTCGCCAACAAGGAATATGTGAAGGCACGAAGCACCTTCCTACATGCCTTCAATGCCTTTGTGGCTGCCGGACAGAGTGAAAAGGCAACGTTCTGTGGCACCAAGGTGGCTTGGCTCTATTATCGAGAGAACTACTATAAAGAGGCATTCGACATATTGAGAGCCGCCGACCAGGCTATCATTGCCGCCGAGCAGAAATCTCATTCCCAGCATCCCGACCTTCGTTATGCCACCACCAAGGAGCGACTGCAGATGTATGTGCGTCTGCGCAAGGCTCCCAGTGCAGCCGAACAGCTGTCGCGTCTCGACGCATACGCAAGTGCCGCAGCTAATGACTCGCTGAAGAATGACTTGCTCTACACCAAGGCCAGCTACTACTACACCTTCGGCATGACTGCCAAGGGCGACGATGCTATCGACCAGCTGATAAAGGAATATAGGGATGCCAAGCAGTATGACAAGGTGATCGACACCTATCGCACTCTCATCGGCATTGCCCGCAAGAGCGGTAATGCCGCCATGACCTCGCGCACGTACGAACAATATATTATATGGAAAGACTCGGTGAAGGTGCTCAAGGCTCTCGACGAGATTAACTCGCTCAAGAAGGAATGTAGCGAGAAGCAGACTGCTATCGACGACAGGGACAGTTCGTTGCGCAGTCGCCAGTATGTCATCGTGGCTCTTTGTGTACTTGCCGCCATACTTGCCGCTGCTCTCGTCTTCGGTGGCATCGTCCTCGTGCGATTCATCCTTCTCACTCGCAAGCAGAAGAATGCCATCGAGGTGGCTCGTGAGCACAACGAGCAGAAAAGCCGATTCATACGTAACATCTCGGCACAGATTTCGCCGACACTCAGCAAACTCGATCCCTCTCTTCCACCTGTGAAGGCTCTCAATGGCTTTATGGCTCATGTTGAGGAGATGTCGCAATTAGAGGATACTCTTTCTGAGCCTTGCGAGATGGAGGAGAGAAACATTGCCGCTTTCTGCGATTCGGTTGCCAAGAAGATGGAAGGCAAGATGGCTGATGGTGTCAACTTTGTGGTCAATGCCCCGAAACTTGGCATGAAGATTAATGCCGAAATGCTCGAGCGCGTTCTTCTTCATCTGTTGGGCAATGCCGCCCACTTCACTCCTGCTGGAGGCAAGATCACACTCGAATACAAGAAGCGCGGAGCCCACACCCACCAGTTTGTGGTGAGCGACACTGGCTCAGGAATCCCCGAGGACAAGCGTGCCGACATATTCAAACCCTTTGCCGCTGTTCACGACCTCACCGAGGGCGACGGACTTGGTCTGCCCATCTGCTCGCTTATAGCAACGCGCATGAACGGCACGCTCTCCCTCGACGAGTCATACATCAAGGGTGCGCGCTTCGTGCTCGAACTGCATACTTAATATAGGTGCGGCGACTGCCTCAATCTTCAACCTTCTTCGCCTTCTTGTTGAATCTCCATGTGAGTCTCACCATGCAATAGCGGGGGATGACGTTGTAGAAGGTTTGAGTCATGCCCTGGGCATTCACGTAGTGGCGGGCGTTGCTCAGTTTGCCGAGGATGTCCAGGGCATCAAACTGCAAGAGGAGATTGCCCTTGAAGAATCGCTTTGTCAGGCGGGCATTCCACAGGAGTTCGTCGGTGTTCATGTCAGATGACGAGTAGCCTCGTCGCTGATACATCGTCAGGTCGGTGGCGAGTTGCATTTTCCATGGCAGCTCTATCTGAGTGGCTAAGCCGTAGTTGAAGTCGGTGACATTGATGGTGGCGAAGTTCTCGCGGTTGCCTGTTGAGTGGCGATAGTTGAAGTCGCCCTTCAGGCTTGTCTCCATCTTGTCGGATGCATACGCTATCCTGAAATTCATGCCTTTTTCATAGTTTTGCAGCATAAAAGTCATGGTAGTTTCCAACCCCCACTTGTTGTCTGTCATAGTGGTGTCTGTTTGGTTGCTGATGTAATGCAGTCGGTTGTGTCCCTGTCCATTGCCTCTTCCATTCTCTCCATCGACGGCAATGTGCCAAGTTCTCCGTCGAAGTCCGTTAGTCTGTTCAGCAGATAGAGCGAGCGGTTGTTCTCCGCACTGTTGTATTGATATTTCATTCCGGCATATATAGAATGGTATCTCTCCTTGCCAAGCCTGCAACCCAATAAGCCTTCGATGCTAAACTCCTGCTTTGTTGACTTTGTGGCGTTGTTCCTGTTGCGGCGGTCGTCCTGCTCACTGCCCTTTTGTGGATATTCAAGCAGATAATGGTCGAAGTCGTCATTTTTCTCTTCATTGTAATTATGATCCCAATTAAGGTCTATGTCGATTCTGTCGTTATATTTTGGTGACGCATGCACTGAGCTCCACGTTTGTGACGTCATAGTGTTTC
>JBJEAY010000058.1:0-3508 GCA_051869575.1 Prevotella sp.
CTCATTTAGTTCAAAGCTCTTACCTCGTCTCCAGAACAAGAATCACTTACCCATAGAGAGCCGTTTGTTACTGATATTTTTTGTACTTCCAATTCATAAACTCGCATCTTTTTACGGATGGTCAAGCTATCAAAGGTAGCATGAATGCCTCCGGCAGTATTGTCCTCCATAATAGCCCATCCACTGCCAGCAAAACCACTGGAAAAACTGATTGAGGATGAATCTGGATTGAAGGAAAACAAGTTCCCATCAAACATGGAGTTCTGAGAAAATCGCAATCCGCTTTCGATGCCTTCTATGAACTTTCCGTCATCAAAGAATAGGGCATCTTCTATAAGTCTGGTTTTGTAGCGAGAACTTTTTATCGCAAAGGTTGCGGATTCAACTGGTTTATCGAACGCAAAGTGTTCCGCAGTGGTGCCCAAATGTAAAGCCGCCACATCTAATTTGGATATTGGATTATATACCAAAGAACTGGATGTGTCACTGTATATGCCGAATGCGATTGTCGATTGTTTGGGAATGTCATCCACATATATAAATGGCGTAATGCCAATCAACGTATTGTCACTTCCAAACAAAGCCGGCCCTGCTGTGCTGCCAAAACGCACATAGTCATTGAACACAACTCCATAATCATCTTTGCCAGTATAATAAGTTTCTAAGGATGAGCCTAAAGCATTAGCAACACCAGCACTGAATCCATTGGGGAAATTGCCGGATCCATCGTGGGTGACTATATTATACGCACCATTATAGTTTTTAATATCTGCCTGAAGTGCAATGTATCGTGTAGGTAAATCTGTACCATCTTTGTCTGTCCCCTTGTCTCCAAGGTTCATTACACACCCCGGCGCAGAAAAAGAGACTATATTGTTAGTGTCTCGAACCCAAACGATATAGTTATCGTTGAATTTGATCCCATGATTATTGATAATCGACAAGTCACTGTTCAAGACAATTTGGCCCTTTTGTGCTGCTGCCCCACTTTCATCTGTAACATCTACTAATGTGGTGTACATCATGTCATGTTCCAGTAAGGAGAATACAAATCCTCCCTGAGCATGAAGCGTCTCTGACAAAAACGATTCACCATATACAGTCAAATCCCCATGCACAAATCCATTGTGCATAGTCCAGTCCACGTCTTCCTTATTGCAATTGCCACTATGATAAAACTCTTTATCGCCAACAGATATTCCAGTTTCATCAATAATAACATCACCTACATTGATTGAACCATCTACTACAACTTTGCCAATTAGTCCAATCTCTTGGCTGGCAATGTTTAACGTAGTTTGGTCTTGCCAAATAGATTGATTCTGACCAAAGAAAATGCCGTGGTCTGATAGGTTTAATTGACCCTGGATTGATACGTTTTCAGATACCTGGAGGTTTCCCGTTATGATAGCCAATTTATTCTCATCCGAATCTATAACGGTTTCAAATATCTTGGTGTTCTGATAGCCAGCTTCAAAACCATACAACGCACCCAAAGTGCCTTGCATGGTATCTCCACTACGTGCCAAAAACCCCGTTCCGCTTACACCGCCGCCGCTGCCACCATTGGGAGCAATAGTTGCGATAATAGCGTTAGCAAACATATATGCAGAGTTCTTCATCAGAATCGTAGTGTATGTTTGCAACCCTTCCGCAATAGCCTCTTGGTCAATTACTAACGCTCCATCTTCATCAATTTTGTCAGTGCCGTCCTCGTTTTTCTCGCACGGGGGCATAGTTACACAAGCAGGGGCATCAACCTTATTGGCTGCGCTCATGCCATCATACAACCTTGTATAAAGGTCATACAAGATAGAGCTTTCATCTAACTTATCAATTGCCGGATTCAATGTTGCTGCTGCCATTATTTTTGAACCATTACTTTTTTAGTTAAGAACCCACTTTGACCTGCCTTATAAGCATCCACTTTTGCCTTCAACGAAATAAAGCTGGCCACGTTGATAGGGGGTTGCGGACCAAGCATCGTAGAGGTCATCATTTGTCCCATGAAATTGAGAAAATCAGATAAAAGAGTGGCTAACTCTTTACCAAGCACAGCATTGTCTGTGCCTGACGTGCTGCCTAAATGAACCGTCCCATCTTCAATCGTCACAGAAGAGCCACCTACCTTTTCCTCAATCTTATCGGTCTTGATAGTAGTCTCAGCATTTTCTCGCTTCATGTGGATTTGCTCTTTATCCATTTCCACAAGCGTCTGCTCATCATCAATGTTGAAAGCAAGTTTTTCTCCTGTCATCGTAGAACTGGAAATATGCTCATCCTTGCCTCCGTGCACCTCTGTCACTATGGTGTCTTTGGTATATGTTGTCTTGGACATCACTCCAGTTTCTTCCAGCTCATCGATGTCGGGAGCCTCTTCATCGGATTCATCAAATTTCTCACGCTCTTTTACTTCAATAGTAATGTTTTCGTGAGAATCCAATTGAATCATATCAACGTGTGAAAACATTGAAACATACTCGGCTCCAGTATCGGGGTCCTGGGAAACAAGGACTTCCGAATACATTTTTGGGACAATCACATATCCTTTGGAGTTGTCTTGAATAGCACTCAAAAGCACACCTTCATGGTAGCCCATTTTTGCATCTTCAGTCTCTTCTATGGCCAACTGAACATATTCCTGCACGTCAATTGTACCAGCCAATTCCCCATCAGTGTGTATTTTTGCCACATAACCGGAAATTTTTGCTGTACCTTTAACAGCTCCAGTGTCTCGATTGACCATACCACGCCAAGCTATCTTTTGGATTGCCTCACGTATTGTCTGGTTACATGATATATCGTTATGCTTATTTTTGCTCATTGTTCTCTTGTTTGATACGTTTTATACAATAAGGCATCTTGATTCGTTGACGATACCCGTTATTGCCGAAAGTGGTAAACACTTCCTCAACGAGGTAATAACCATTTTTGCCCGGATAGCGTTTATCTACCAATTCCACTTTAGTGGCGGTATGCAGATGCAAATCACCAAATAGGGTCAACGTACCTTCAATACCATTCATATTGTAAGATTCAAAGTACTTCTTTGCTTCTTCAATTAGCTCGTCTTGCGTAATAGGCACTTTCCTGGAGTGATATGGTATCTTGGTGTAATTCTCCATGTGAACCTTATCCTTGGCCTTATTCAGGACTTTTGCCCCACGTTTCATCGCCTTTTTGCTAAGGTTCGATACATTTGCAATTCTCCAAGGGTCCGACCCCTTTTGGCTTGGGTCATATTTAGGATTGCGAAGCAAAGTCAAATGGAAAAATTTCCCATCGGCTCCCAGCCCCTCAGCTTCCACAGCCAGGAACTTTTTATCCGAATTGGTCAATGATAATCCATTATCTGCCACATGATAATCGAAAAGTATCTGTGTAGGCGTACTGGCCTGAGTAGTTGCATTGATAATAGAATCCTTCTTAGCATCTGAAAAATAACTACGGCCAATAGCTATTACCGGCTCTCCATTATAGTCGGTAACAAAGCAATGGAGGCCGAACT
>JBJEAY010000059.1:0-3507 GCA_051869575.1 Prevotella sp.
CTCCGGCGAGATTTCTGCCTTGAGCACCGTGTTTTGTTCCGCATCCACAATGGCCTTGCAGATACCGCTTACGACATTGTCACAGCTGTCTGCCGCCTTCAAAGCTCCCTCTGCCTTGCACTCTGCACCGATGGCTGTTTCCAAGTCCTCCATAAACATTCGCAGCACAGATTTTAGCTCGCGCAAATCTTTTAGTGACTTCTCCAGTTCTTCCTTCTCGGACGCTATCTGCCGTTCGGCTTCGACAGCACCCAACATTTCGTCAACATCTATTGATGGAGATACCTTTGATTTTCCTATGCCCATATTCTAATGTGAGTAATAAAGGTGTTGTTTATCGTTTCAGTCCTTTCCTCCGCTTGCACATGCTGTTGGCCTTTCTTGCGCAGCGGCGTGCCCATTCACGGTCATCCTCGTCCTTGTTGCGTCCCCAGCCATTGCTGTCACTGTTTCCACCGCCACCGCTCGAAGTCGCCATGCTTGTGGCAGCGTCAAGGTATTCGGCAAAGAGAAGGATTGCCGTGTGCTGTATCTCCTCGATGGTGGCAAGAGGATGAGCCTCGGCAAGAGAGCACTCCTGCCTGATGATTCTGTCAGCCTCTTCGGGCAGGTCTATATGATAGGTGTGATAGCTGTCAGTGGATATGTCATAGTGCCTCATGGACGGCACGGGCAATGGCTGACGCTGCGGAGAGGACTGTCGGACAGCTGACCTTGTTTTCGGAACAATGGTCTTGGAAGATGGAGATTTGCGCTCCTGAGGATGGAGCTTCGCCCATGTGCCTTCAATCTTAGAGGCGGTGAGGTTCCTTCCCCTGCCGAGTTCACTCGCCTTGTATCTTGAATTGCCTCTCATGATGGAATAGCCATAGACCTTGCCGTCCTCACCCTGCTGGATGTGGATGCCGTAGCCCTTTTTTCTGACCTCCATTTCAAATGACTTCCAGCTGAACTTATCCATACCACGCAGAATGCCGATGAGCGCATCGCCCACCTCCTGCCTGTGACGCTGACCTATTTCCGCCGACTGCACCCATCCTCTGCGCCCGTTGATGATGTTCGCAGCCGCCACGGCACGCTCGCCTATCTTGTGGGCATCGTTGGTGTTGCCCTCCATGTCGATGCGGTTGGCTATGACGTGCAGGTGGAAGATGCCGCTCTTGGCATCCCTGTGGAGAGCCACGACAAACTGTGAGTTCTGGAGGTTTGTACGTTGGGAGGACTTGCGCCTTGTGCGCTTGGACATGTCGATGCCGTCGAATGTGCGGATGAACTCCTCTGCGAGCTTCCTCCACTCTTCAAGCGTCCATCCCCGGCTCTCGGAGGTGTCGGGGGAAAGTTCAATCCTTATCATGTTCCTCATCAGCGGTCTTCCGCGGTGAACTTCCTTGGCAAGCATCTTCTGGTGGAGGAGCATCCGCTGGTACATGGCATCGGGCGATATGTCGTCGGGCAGGTGGTTGACCATGACGATGTCCGACCTGTCCTTGGTGGTGACGTAGCGCATGGCATTGCCACCATGGGATATGGCTGCTGCTTTTGCTATCATAACGGCTGTACAAGAGTTATTCCGTAATATAATCCTGGATCTGCTCCCAACGCTTCATGAGCGGCAGGGCAGCACCCATCCATTTCTCCACAAACTGGGGATTGCCGAAATACAAAGCCCTGCGGTCAGCCTGAATGTTCCTGACGGCGGAGACGATGCGCTGGATGTCTCCCCTTGCGTCCGAAAGGCTGTTCAGAGCCTCTATTTCGCGTTCGGTCAATCTGCGGCGGGGCTTGTGACCCGTGGCTACACGGCGGATATAGTCGCTCATGGACAACCCGCAGGTTTGGGCGAGTTCGGCGGCCTTGGCATATTCTTCCTTGGTCACTCGTGCTTCCAGCCGCAGCGTGCGTCTGGGAGTCTCTTTGGCTTGATTCTTGTTCTTGGTGTTTGTCATCTTCATAAAAGGAATATGTTGTTCTATAAAAAAGGAAGGCACGGTGTGAGCTTGCGAACGGCGTAACCGCCGTGACAGAAGGGAACGGCGCAAGAAGGCTAATTCGTACAGACAAGCGCAGCGGGTTTGTGCGACATTGGCACTTCTTGCAACACAGCATAAAACCGGTTCGACACTTCCAGCGTGCTTATGACGGATATGTTGTTCAGAAGGTCTGTCGGGCATTGCCACTTCCGTCCTTGGCTAAATCAGAGTCACCGCCAGCCTTGTCTTCTGACATATCTGTGGGTGAAGAAGCAGTGCAAGGAGAAGGTGCCCGCAGCAACTCGCCGTCGTCCGAAAAGACAGGAGGCTCCTCTTCAAACAGAGGGAACAAGGATGCGTAGCCGTCATCTGCCATGGGCTTGCCTCGCTTGCAGGTGGGAAAATCTGCCGAAGGCTTGTTGTCCTTGCTTGTACTAATGTCTGCGGACAATGGGCTGTGCTCCTGGCTGTCCGTCTGGCTGCCGTCATTCATGGACATAGGAACAATAGAGGACTGGACACGGAAAGGATTGGAAACCATCTTGCCATCGGCTATCCATGCCGACACACATTTCAGACTGTGGACACTTGTCCTGTTAGACTGAGTGGTTGCGACAATTCCCAGCTCGTTCATCCTGTCGAGCACACGGGAAATGGTCTTCTTGTCATAGTGGAGGCGGTTGGACAAATCCACCTCCGACATGATGGCCTGACCTGCTCGCAATGTGGTGGTAAATCCCTTGATTCTATAGACGGTCTCCTTCAGTACGACAGCGGAAATCAGACAGTGGAGGATCTTCATTCGGTCGATGCCGTATTTGCTTCCAGCCAGATAGTCAAGTTGCCCGGGTGTGAGTTCAATGCGATAAGATGTAATGTTGTTCATCATTATATTTAATTTAGAGGTTTATAAAATGGGACAGCCGAAGAGAGAGAGTCAGAGGTGCAGACCCTGTCTTCTTTCCGGCATATAATAGTCACGGTCGTAGGCGATATGGTCAAGGACATCCTGCAATCTCCCTTGCTCCCGGCGGTCAAGCACACGAATGGCTGCAATGGTGATTCTCTGTGAAGCGATTCGCCTGTGTTCGCATTCCGACACGGTCATTGGAGAGTGTGACGGCGGACACACACCGTCGAGGTATGTGTTCACCGCCTCAGTCTGTTCCTTGCTCGGATAGGCAGCAGGGAATCGTTCCTTGATATACCCTGCCATCTGGCTGACCGCATTTGCCAGCAAGGTGTCACGTTGGGCGATAATGCCATTGAGTTCCTGTAGTGTCATCATCCGGCATTATTTGTGGTTCAACATTTCAAGCCTGCTGGCAGCCTCCGCTTTCAGTTCCTCTTCCGAGAGAGCCTTTGCACCCCTTACCCAGTCGAGCAATGCCTGTTTCTCGAAGAAGATCAGTTTGCCCGCCGGCTTGAAGTAAGGCAGCGAGTTCGACCCTGTCAGTTTGTAGAGCGTACTCTTGGCAATGCCGAGGAAAGACGAGGCTTCCTCCAGGTTCAACACTTCCTTTGCCGAATAGCAAAG
>JBJEAY010000060.1:0-3507 GCA_051869575.1 Prevotella sp.
ATATATCTCATCCACAGAGTAGTTCTTGCTCTTCTCAATGGCAGCCAACGCCATGTCGTTTCTTAAGGAATCATCCTTCATTATCTTCGCCACCATATCAGCTACAACGTCAGCTTTGTAGCCATCAGGACAGAAAGGAACGACAATGCCATCCTTCCCGTCACTGATAATATCGCCTACCGCCGCATAACTGTTATATACAACAGGCACCACTCCGAAGCTCATGCACTCTGCCAATACTAAAGGGAATCCCTCAAAGTCAGAAGTCAGCATCAGAACAGAGGCACGCTTGTAGTAATCTACGGGATTCTTGAAGCCTTCAAACGATACGCGTTTCAATCCCAAAGCCTTGACATGACCTTCAAGATTTGCCCTGTCCTCACCGTCACCCACTATCGTCAGCCTCCAGTCCGGGAATTGCTCTTCAAGGTAGTTCCAAGTATCTATCACCCGATACACCCTCTTCTGAACGAAATCCAACCTTCCTACATACACTATTTCCTTCTGCTTCTCAGTACATTCATATACAAATTCACCCTTGTCAACCGTCACAGGATTCGTCATCACCCTTAGTTTAGCCACATCCTTTACCCCAGTAAACTTCTTGAATTCCTCTATATAACATTCAGACAATACAAGAAACAGGTCACTTTTCCGATAGATATAAGCCATCGCACGGCTTGTAATCATCTTGCATGTAGCCCGAATGGATTTCAACAGCAGCCGTTTCAATGGATTCTCACACTCCATGAGTGAGATGTTCATCTTCTGAATACGCCCATTGAAACTCGGAGCGTTATGATACACTGATATGATCTTTATATTTAGACCCTGCGCAGCGAGTCTTGCCGTCTTTATCGGAATCAGCGGTAGTCCCCACTGGTTGATGATGATGTCGATTTTGTTATCTACCAGCATCGTGCGAAGAGTCTCAACATTGGCCTTGGAAGTCGAATAGTCATTAGACACCTTCAACCCAATCCTTCCGTCAAATCGCTTGGCTATTGAATTCTTGCCGTCAAGAAAGGAAAAGACGCACACCCGATGCCCCTCCGCCACAAACTTGTTGGCAAGCACAGCTGTCACCACCTCCAGTCCGCCAGTCTCCAACGACTTCAAAAGAAAAAGTATATTCATGCTATTTAAGGTGGGTCATATTAATTCGCTTTGATAGATTTTGGTATTATTTTCGAGGATAAATGGTAAATTGAAGAGGGAGCGTAGCGGGCTACGTGACTGATGAGATTTACAATTTAGACCGAAAAGAAACCAAAAGATAACAAAACATCAACCCTAAAAATTATTAACTTTTTGATGGTGGGAATTAATAGAACCCACCTAAAGTGCAAACCAATACCTATAGATCTGCTTGTAGTCTATCTCCCGACTCCGCTCCCTTATTTTCCTTGCAGGATTACCACCCACTATAGTCCACGGCTCCACATCCTTCGTCACCACGCTGCCAGCCAGTACGATAGCCCCTTCGCCGATGGTAACACCAGGCATAATCAAGGCATTCGAGAAGATGAAGACATTGTCTTTTATAGAGACCGCCGCCCCCTTCGTCTTGAACTGAGGGTCTTCGAGGTCATGACCTAAGGTATATATTTTTGTATTGTGCGCTATCCCCACATTATCACCGATAGTAATGCCACGGCGGTTGTCGAGATAGCACCCGAAATTAATCACTGAGTTATTTCCAATCGTCAGTTTACCCACATGAAAGAATTTGCATCCTCTGTGGACAGACGTTCTACCCCCCCCCCCTAAGTGTATTCCGAACAGCCGTAAATAGCAGTTTCTAAGAGGGTTGGGCACAAGTTGGTAAGTCACGTTCAGCCACTCCACCAACAGAAATTTACATTGTAGAAGAATTGATTTTATCATTGCTTTATAATTTTTGCCGGTACACCAGCTACAGTACAATTATCTGGAACATCATTAACAACTACTGCGCCAGCCGCTATGGTAACATTATCTCCGATATGTATAGGTCCAAGAATTGTAGCCCCTGTACCGATATAACAATTGTCTCCAATCCAAAAGCCTTCTTCCTTGACATCAGGTTTCTTCTTGCCCAATAGCACATTAGGCAGGCAAGTGCAGTTTTTCCCAATATGCATATAACTGGCTCCACCCAATCTTCTGAAACCTCTATGAACCAAATGAAGCCCGGGACCTACACAGTTCGGAGCAATATGAATCATTGTCTTTTTAATATTCCGTCTGTGCTTTAGCCAATGATATGCCCAAAGCAGTTTATCCCATGGCATTTTCCGAGACTTGTTTGTATAGTATTCCAAATGCCGCAGATTACGCATATAGGAGAATAGTTCCCAATTCTCTCCGTAAGTAAATCGGGCTGCCAGTGGATGTTGCATTTGGCACGCCATATAATCCGCCTTTATCCATTCACGCATTGTCTGCCTGTCATCTATTACCCCCCCCCCCATTTGGTAGTGTCAAGTTTTTTGCCCATTATTTCTATTAAATTCAGCCCCCAATAGCATCTATATTTTACTAAATACGAAAAGATTTTCCAATTGCGTGGAAGTTTCGATAATGGATAATTGTTAATAAAAGAAATCACTTTGGGATTATTAATTACTTCAACAATGCCTTCTTTAATTTCTTTTTTGGGGCGATATAATTGTTGAGCTACGCCACTACGTGTATAACTAATTCCTGTCCTTTTTAATCTCAAATCAAATTCATCCCTGAACTTAAAACTATCACGATATTCTGAAAGTTTGTCAATCATCATCAAAAGGCGAGGCCATCTATCAGCCCGATAAGAATGGCTCAAGGATGCTCCGTTCAAACAATAATGATAAAACTGCCAAGGTGTCGTTTCTACTCTATTTGCTTTTCCCAAAATATCCAAATTAAAAAGCATATCTTCCGATATATACTCTCTTTCTGAATAAAACGAAATCTTATTGTTTGCAATTAATTGACGAGAATACAAACCCTTACAAGCGGAGCATTGGAATTTTACGCTTGATATATAAGAAGGTTCGGCTCCAACAATATCTAATCGTAGCTGTTCCACTTCGTCTGCTCCATTATATATTTTTCTATCCCTAAGAACTATTCTGAATCCAGGATATTCATCTACGTTAAATTCAGAATATATTACATCAAGAGTACTATGTTTACATTCATCGTATAGTTTTTCAAACATCACACTATCGACATAATCATCGCTATCGATAAACGCCACATATTCACCTCTTGCAAGTTCTAATCCAGAATTTCTTGCCATACCAAGACCTTCGTTTTTCTTATGTATAACATAAATATTGGTATGTTTATTTGCATAATTATCACATATCTGTGGACAATTATCTGGTGATTCATCATCCACAAGAATTATTTCAATATCTTTGAGTGTTTGACCAAGCAAAGAATTTATGCAACGATTTAAATACTTCTCTACATTATAAACAGGTACAATAACTGATACTTTCGGCTTCATATTATTAAAATTATGCTACAAGTTTAATC
>JBJEAY010000061.1:0-3500 GCA_051869575.1 Prevotella sp.
TTATTAAGAATAACCAAATGCTTAAAAATGTCGCATAAAATTCTCAGTGTCCTTGGTTGATACACCGTGCGGAAATTTCCACTGAGTACAAAATCTGTTCTGTCGCATACACAGGACACTTCACTTTTTTTTGTATTGAATGGCTGTTCAAAAAAGGTATTCCAATTGATCCATCCTTCCTTACGGCCTTTCAGCTCAACATGCGGCAAATATCCATTCAAAATAGAATAAGCCATTAAAGAGACCATGTTTTGCAAAAAGGATGCATTAAATGTATGATAGTCAGAATTCCCTTTTTCTATAAGCATTACACCTTTCTTTCCTATAGAGGAATAATCCACGTGTAAAAAAAAACTCTTGGCTCTCTCTCTCGCAATATAATCTCCCAATCTCTTGATATGTGCGTTGAGGGGGGGGGGTAAATGTACTCTTGAACATATGAATTTATTTATATCAATTAAACAAAGTTGCCTTTTCAGACTAAGAAAACTAAACAATTCTATTGTGCTTTTTATTTTGCAAAGAATTCTCACTCCACCGTAACACTCTTTGCCAAGTTTCTTGGCATATCAACGTTTAATCCTTTTTTCACTGCAACATGATACGCAAGCATCTGCATAGGGATGACGCTGAGTAACGGAACCAAACAGTTTAAGGTACTTGGTACTTCAACTACCTGTTCAGATATATTTCTTACTTCCTCATCTCCTTCAGTCACTATTGCGAATATGCGACCATTGCGACTCTGAACTTCCTGCATATTGGAGATTATTTTATGATAAAGATGATGATGGGTGGCTACAAATACGATAGGCATCTCTTCATCCACTAATGCTATCGGCCCATGTTTCATCTCAGCTGCAGGATAGCCCTCTGCATGTATATAACTAATCTCCTTAAGTTTCAATGCTCCTTCAAGAGCTACGGGATAGTTGTAACCACGTCCAAGATATAGGAAGTTACGGGCGTATGTAAACATCAACGACAGGTCTTCTATAGTGCCATTTTGTTTCAACACCTTCTCCATCTTCTGAGGTATAAGTGTCAATTCATGGCATGTTTTTTGGAATTCTTCTTCTGATATAGTGCCTATTGCATTTGCCAATGCCAATGAAAGCATAGTTAGTACTGTCACCTGACCGGTAAATGCCTTTGTACTCGCAACACCTATCTCAGGACCTACGTGGATATATATTCCAGTATCTGATTCTCTGGCAATGCTGCTTCCTACGCCATTGACAATGCCAAATACTAATGCTCCTTGTTC
This sequence comes from Prevotella sp., assembly GCA_051869575.1. Lineage (GTDB taxonomy): Bacteria > Bacteroidota > Bacteroidia > Bacteroidales > Bacteroidaceae > Prevotella. The sequence goes on from JBJEAY010000061.1 coordinate 1,268, forward strand.
CTTTGCAAGTTGAATGGCGGCAAGTGTATCTGCAGTTTCACCGCTTTGACTGATGGCAATAACCACGTCATCCTTTTCTATAACCGGATTACGATAGCGGAACTCACTGGCATATTCCACTTCCACACGGATTCTGCACATTTCTTCGATTAGCTGTTTACCGATAAGCCCTGCATGCCATGAAGTACCGCATGCTACGATAATAACATGGCGAGCCCGAAGGAGTTTTGCCTTGAAATTTGTCAAGGCTGAGAGTTTAATCTCGTATAGACCATCTTCACGAAGAATCACTCTGCCACGCATAGTATTTTCAATGCAATGGGGCTGCTCGAAAATCTCCTTAAGCATGAAATGAGGATATCCTCCCTTGCTTAAGGCCGATATGTCAAGATCCACATCCTGTATGTTTATGTCTGCCGATGTCTCGTCAAGATTGGTTATCTCAACTTCCTTACCAATATTAATATCGGCGATTTGTTCATCTTCCAAATATACGACTTTTCGTGTATATTCAACCAAAGGAGTAGCATCGCTTCCTATGAAGAATTCACTATTGTCATCGCTCAACCCGATTACAAGTGGTGAAGCCTTTCGGGCTGCTACAAGATGGTCGGGGGATGATTTCTCCATTACCACTATTGCATAAGCGCCAATAACTTTATTCAAAGCTTGATTTACAGCCTTACCCAAATGCTTACCGTTCTTTTGATAGTAATAGTCAATCAACTGAGCCAGTACTTCTGTGTCTGTTTGACTTTTGAATACATAGCCATTTGATTCAAGCTGTTCTTTTAGCAACTGGTAGTTTTCAATGATACCATTATGAACGATTGCAATGTCTCCTGTCATTGACACATGGGGATGGGCATTAATCTCTGATGGCTCGCCATGCGTAGCCCATCGGGTATGACCAATTCCTGTTGTCAGATGATTCTTATTTAAATCAGAAGACAATGCTGATTCTACTTTTTCTTCAAGATTGGCAACTTTGCCTTTTGCCTTGATGACTTTTATGTCACTGCAGCCTTCTCCTAATAGGGCTATACCAGCACTATCATATCCTCTGTACTCAAGCTTATTCAGTCCTTTTATGAGTATAGGTGCTGCTTGTTTATTTCCTAAATATCCTACTATTCCACACATATTTCATTTTTCTATTCGCTTATTGCTTGATATTGATATTGCTATTGACATAGTATAACGATTACGATAATTTACCCTTCCTCAACCGTTTTAGGATTATTGCTGCGTCGGATAACCAAATAACTGTCACATTCTAAATCAGCTCCATCAGCATCCTTAATCTTCGCACGATATTCCTTCTTATTGTATATCCAGTAGGGCATGTCATTCAAACATTGGGAAACTACCTGATTTATGAATTCTTTATTTTTTAGATCCCCTAAAAGGTAGATGGTTTCAACATTCTTATGTATTTTCAGGATGTTGTTTACATACACTTTGCTTCCTTCTGTATCAACTTTATATTTCTTGCCGACAATACGTATGGCGAATCTACAATGGCTCCCCGTGAATTCACTGATGGTTTCCTGAGATAGCTTTCGATTGGAATAATTGTTCAGGAATGCTGCCAGAGAGTTTACCTCATCGTATATTCTATCCTTTTTTACTGCTGTACCAAATATCTTCTCGCCCAAGAAATTCAATTCGTTTACATATATCGGGAAGAACAGACCTGCTTCATCTATATGAGTGAACTGTGTATAGAGCAAACTGACCCTATGGTTGTCCATTGCCTTTCGTAAATAACAATCGATCAATTCTCCTACAGCGGCAGGATTCTCCTTTGACAATATCTTGTGCGAAGCAAACAAGTCGATGGCTGTCTTCTGATACTTGGACAAATAGTGCTTTGCCTTTATTAGCAAGGAATATGAAACAAAAGCTACAGTCGCATTTACAATGTTTCTGTTGGGGTTGCGACTGTTATGCATTCTCAATACCAGCTGATCAGATTTCAAGAATTGCTCTTGTGTTATGTTCTCATCAATCCATTCTAACCGAATGTCTGTTACAGACAGATTAGGAACATTCTTTTTTATCGTTTTAATGAAACCGTTCAGTTTGCTCTGTATGTCATATTTCACATAGCACAGCTCGGCTTTCTTAGATACATAACGGAACACTTTTGTGATGAGGCGCAATGCTTTTTCACATTTGTCCGGTTCTTTCAAAATATAGGCAATAGCACCTATCAGGCCTATGGAAAATA
>JBJEAY010000062.1:0-3496 GCA_051869575.1 Prevotella sp.
TTACCTCTTTTGTTGCCATTTTCTTGCTATTTCACAAATTTTGTCGCAAAATTACTAAAAAAATTGCAGAAAAGCGTCATCTATTAATATAAATTTTGTATTTTTGCACGTATGAAGATATTTACAAGCGCCCAGATACACGAACTGGACAAATTTACAATAGAAAATGAGCCGATAAAATCAATCGACCTCATGGAACGTGCAGCAAGGGCACTCACCCATGCTATTGCCATGCGTTGGGACAACTCAACGCCTGTTGTGGTGTTCGCCGGACCTGGCAATAACGGGGGTGACGCATTGGCTGTGGCAAGACTTCTGGCAGAGAAGGACTACAAGGTTGACGTGTGGCTCTTCAACATATCAGGGCATCTCTCGCCCGATTGTGCCGTCAACAGGCAACGGCTTGCCGACTGCAAGAAAGTGCACTCGATGACAATGGTGACGCAGGAGTTTGACCCACCGATACTCGACAGCACCACACTCGTAGTGGATGGACTGTTCGGCTCGGGATTGAACAAGCCACTTGCCGGAGGTTTCGCATCACTCGTAAAGTACATAAACGCATCGCCTGCCGAGGTGGTGAGCATCGACGTGCCCTCGGGACTCATGACCGAGGACAACGCATACAACGTTAGGGCTAACATCATTAAAGCCACTCTCACTCTGACATTACAACAACCAAAATTGTCGTTCCTCTTCCCAGAAAATCAGGAGTTCATAGGTGAGGTGCGCACTCTCGACATAAGAATAAGCAGTGAGGGTATAGCCAAGACCGACGCACACTACACCATACTGGAGGAAGGTGACATCAGACGAATACTAAAACCCCGACCGGCATTTGCCCACAAGGGGACAATGGGACATGCACTCATCATAGCAGGAAGCTATGGAATGGCGGGAGCTGCAAGGCTTGCCACTAAGGCCTGCCTGAGAAGTGGTGCAGGAAAGGTGACCGCATACACCCCACGCCAAAATGTGATGATGATGCAGGTGGCCGTGCCCGAGGCAGTGATTATGATTGGCGAAGAAACGGCATTCGGTGAAGCTGTTGACACGACCGACTATCAGGCTTTGGGAATCGGTCCGGGATTAGGACAGAGCGACGCTACGGCAATCGCACTGATAGCCCAACTGAGAAGAACTCAATGTCCGATGGTGGTGGATGCCGACGCAATAAACATACTGTCCAACCGTAGGGCTTGGCTGCAACAATTGCCCAAGGGCATAATACTAACGCCGCACCCCAAGGAGTTCGACCGTCTGCAGGGCGGATGCAGCGACACATACGAAAGACTGTCGAAGGCTCTCGACCTGGCGGAAAGGCTTCAGGGATACGTGATCGTGAAGGGACATTACTCCGCCCTTTGCCTGCCCAACGGACACATCCTCTTCTGCCCAACAGGTAATGCGGGAATGGCGACTGCCGGGAGCGGCGACGTGCTTACGGGTATAATCACAGCACTATTGGCAAGGGGATACAACCAGACGGAAGCATGCGCACTCGGTATGTATCTGCATGGACTGGCTGGCGACTTGGCGGCAGCTGAACTTGGGCAGGAGAGTCTTATGGCAAGCGACATCATCGAATATCTGCCCAAGGCATTCAAGAGACTTGAAGAATAAAAAACAACGCATTAATAGATTTGAATATGAGACATACATTATTATCAATACTTATTATGGCCGGCACAACAGCTATGGCTCAGACGCAAGTGACAGAATATCATCCAGGAATGACTGCTGAGGGTGTGGTATATTATCTACCCAAGACAAGCATAAAGGTGGCGGTAAGGGTGGAGAAGACTACCTATACCCCTGGAGAATTCTGCAAATATGCCGACAAGTATCTACGTGCAAACAACGTTAAGGATGAAGGCTATAGCACTTACAAGATTGTAGGCACCAACATCTACTCATACGGAGAGGCTGACAAGCAGAAGTCATACGCACTGAAGGTTAACCCCAAGACAGCCGCATGCAACGTGCGACTGGCAGACGACGGACGTCTGTTGGCTGTGAACACGGATGCTCCTGAGGAAAAACCACTGCCACAACCTTTCAAACCGGCAGTCAAGGCTGCACCAGCCGACCCACGCAGTTTTTTGAGTCAGGAGATTTTGGCAGCCGGAAGCGTAACGAAGATGGCTGAACTGACAGCTTCCGAGATATACGACATACGAGAAAGCCGCAACTCACTGACAAAGGGCGAGGCTGACTTCATGCCTAAGGACGGCGAGCAGTTGCGACTGATGCTCAATAGCCTCGACCAACAGGACAGACTGCTGTCGAGCATGTTCTTGGGAACAATTAGCAAGGACACCACCGAAACTGTGTTCACTATCACTCCCGACAAGGAAATTGAGAAACAGGTGCTATTCAGAATGTCGTCAAAACTTGGACTCATAGACAGTGATGACATGGCTGGTTCACCTTATTATATATATATAAAGGACTTACAGACACTGCCAAAGACAGAGATCCTTGACGAGAAAGCCCAAAAGGCTAAAGAGAAGGCAGAACAGGCTGCCAAGGAAAAGGGCAACGGTTTGTTTGTGAACGTGCCAAGCAAAATAAGGGTGGCTATTGCCGAGGGCAACAACAAGGTGGCTGAATACGAAACCACCGCCGGACAGTTCGGTAGAGTGGAACTGCTCAGCGGTGACTTGTTCAACAAGCGCTTCACTACCCGCCTTACTCTCGACCCGCAATCAGGTGCGGTTGACAAGCTGACGGCAGAAGAGCCGAAATAATATCTATATAAGGAGTTAAGAAATTAACTCCTTATTTATTTAGTTTCCATACACAGCCGTCCTTGGTGTCCTTCACCTCAAATCCGGCTTCCTTAAGGGCATCGCGTATTTCGTCGCAGGTGCCCCAATCTTTGTTTGCCCTTGCCTTGGCACGCAACTGCAACACCATGTCAACCACCTTGCCATAGGCTGCCTCACGCTCATCGTTGGTACCCGACTTGTCGGCACGCAATCCGAGGATGTCGAAACTGAACAGGTGCATCACCTGACGCAGTTCGTCGAGATCAGCTGCGGAAATAGTAGCCTTGTGGTCAACAAGTACATTAACAAGGTGGCAAGCCTCGAAGAGATGGCTAATGACAATCTGTGTCTGCAAGTCGTCGTTCATCGCGTCATAGCACTTCTGTCGCAACTCCGATACAAACTTTGCCGTATTGTCGTCACTCTTGTCGGCAGGCTGCACACGCTCAATGTCTGCCAAACCATTCATGAGGCGGTTTAATCCCTTCTCGCTTGCAATGAGGGCATCATTGGAGAAATCAACCGTACCACGATAGTGTGCTGATAGGATGAAGAAGCGTATCGTCATCGGCGAGAATGCCTGCTGGAGCGACTCATGGTTGCCAGTGAAGAACTGCTCGAGAGTGATGAAGTTGCCGAGCGACTTACCCATCTTCTGTCCGTTGATGGTTATCATGTTATTGTGCATCCAATACTTCACCATTTGGTCGCCCTGACTTGCAACA
>JBJEAY010000063.1:0-3485 GCA_051869575.1 Prevotella sp.
GTTGTTTATTGGGCCTTATAGATGAATTGGATTTAATATGAAATGTAAGTATTGTGGTTTGGAAGCTGGGCTGTTTTCTCGAGCACATAAAGTGTGTAAGGAGAAGTATCAACAAGGAATAGATGAATTGCTTGATGGACTCCATGCTTACTTTATGGGGCGGATGAGTATAACCAATATCTTGAATATAATTAATATAGCGAAGAATAACCATTATTTGTCACAGAGGAATGTGGAGAATTGTTGTCGTAAAGGTATTTGTCGTTTCGCTAATACACTGCGATTGCCTATCACAAAGCAACACATACAATTGGTAGACCTTTTTCTCCACAATATTGGTATTCCATTAACTGTATTGAATATGGAGGGTGAGCTGGACAGACTTGGTAAGTGTCTTTATCAGGGTGTACTGATGAGTTATTTTGTAGATAATGAAGTTTTATCCAAGGTAGAAAAACGGGCACATGTAGTGGAAAGTTTATTACCTTTGACTTATTCAGCAAAGCAGATAGCAGGATTAGAAGTGCTTGACAAAGCAGTACAAATGTATTTAGACAATGGTTTGATTTCAGACAGTGAGCAGATAAAGTTGGATGTTTTCACACAAGGTTTTCATCTGCCAGTCGATAACCTTCCGGCTCAATTTGAAGGAAAAAGCATTGAAAAAATGCAGCAATCCGTTATTTTGCGAGATCTTCAGAATGGAGTGTTACCAACGGGACAGGTTTGTGTTCTACCTGTTATCTTATCAAGAGGAGAAAATGTGATTTGGTCATACGATCAAGTCACAATGTATCAAGAGCAAATCATTCGTGAGTGGGTAGGCCGCCACAGTGGTTTTTCGTTCAGGGTGATGAAGGGTGTATATTATCGTACGGGTGGCTCTAAAGGGCATTCCGTTGAGCGATCCTCTATGGAGAATATGGGGCGAGGAACTTTGATTCTCACTAATAAAAATATTTTTTTTCATTCCTCAATGCTGTCTGTTCGGATTCCCTACAAGAAGCTAATCGGTATGACTCCCTATTCAGACGGCATTGAACTTCATCAAGAAGGAACCAAAGCGAAACGCTTGGTCTTCCTAGGTTTCGATAGTTGGTTTATGATGAATGTGCTTTCGTTGGTGAATGGATGAGTGGATATGTAACGTGTATTAATGGGGAATGAAATGGAAACTTTATATAATGCGATGAGAAAGGCTGTCTCTCAATTTGGGACAGGTATAATGACAGAGGTAAGGTTAATCCATATTTTGTCTGACTTTGGTACTTTTAGCTCCCTGCCAGCAACAAAAAACATATTGAAAGATATGTTGCTGAATGGAGATTGCCAAATGATAGTTGATTTTGGAAGAGAGCAACCTCTCTAAGCGGATATTTCCTCTTGCGATGTTGCGGATCCAATATATTTTCCGTAACTTGCCACTGTTTATCAGTAAGGTTAGTTGAGTACGATGACATAACTTTAATAGATTGGTACTCATAAAGTTACAACATTTTCCTCAATTAACCTAATGATTTTCAATTAATCTACACACTGCCATAACAGTTTTTTCAGTAAAATTTAAACAGCTTCTAATAACGAAGCATACGATGAGCAAAGAGATACAATTCTTATTATATAGCCTCCCCGATGATGAGGGCAAGGTGCAGGTGGTCATCAAAGACGAAATCCTTTGGTGTACCCAAAAGGCTATGGCGCAACTCTTTGGCGTGGGTGTGCCTGCTATCAGCAAACATCTGAAGAACATATTTGAAGAAGGGGAACTGATGAAGAACGTGGTTGTTTCCAAAGTGGAAATAACCACTCAATATGGTGCGATGGAAGGAAAAACGCAATCGAAAGAGGTGGTGTTCTATTCTCTCGATGCCATCATAGCCGTAGGCTATCGTGTATCGTCCATAAAAGCCACCCGCTTCCGCCAATGGGCTACAAAGATACTACATGAATACATCAAGAAAGGTTTCGAGATGGACGACGAACACAACAATAAGAAAGACCATAGGTATGGACACGAACAAATACATAGACTTTGAAGCATACGAGCGAATAGCAGAACCGCACAAACGTGAGAAAGCGTCGGTGTGGCGGACAGCCATAGGACTGCAGGACGTTGACGGATTGAAAGTATCTGACTACCTGAAGCAGACAGCCATTAGGCACATCGAAGGCGATATCACCATTGATGAGGTTTGCGAACAACTGCGTACATACTATGTCAGCAAGACCACCCACGATGAGGATGATGCCGAAAAGGAAGAAGCCGACCGCGTGGCAGCCAACATAGCTAAACTGCTCGGTGAGAAGTCATTCTCCCTGACGGCTTTGGAGGTGTTGAACATTCACCGTCATCTGTTCGAAGGTGTATTCAAACATGCAGGAGAGGTGCGCCCCTATGATATATCCAAGAAGGAATGGATATTGCAAGGAGAGTCTGTTGTATATGGACGTGCTGCCGACATACACGAGGTTCTCAAATATGACATCCAGCAAGAACGCGATTTTAACTACAGCGGATTGACTTTTGATCAGATTATTGACCATATCGTTGATTTTGTGAGTCTGTTGTGGCAGAATCACCCTTTCCGCGAGGGCAACACCCGTACCACAGCTGTTTTTATCATCAAGTATCTGCGTTCTTGCGGATTTACGGTCAACAACGATTTGTTTGCCAACAATTCATGGTACTTCCGCAACGCCCTGGTACGTGCCAACTACCGTAATCCATCGAAGATGATAGAGCCAGACAAGTCGTACCTGACACTATTCTTCCGCAACCTTATGCTTGGCGAACAGAACGTGCTGAAGAACAGATATATGCTGATTGGTTATAAAGATGACACCCCCACAAGTACCCCCACAAGTACCCCCACAAGTACCGAACAAGTTCAAGCGGGAGTCAATCAGTTTGTTACTGACAACGAGAATATCAAACGTCTTGTTTTAGCTATTGGAGATCATCAGTTGTCTGTTAAGGAGATGATAGAGGCAATTGGATTAAAGGATAGAAAGAACTTCCTTGAATACTCCCTAAAACCTGCTCTCAACGATGGTTGGGTGCGTATGCTCTATCCCGACTCTCCACGCCATCCCCGTCAGAAATACCTACTCACGATAAAAGGCAATGGATTATACAATAAATTAGGGACAGTCTCGGAAAAAGGCTTAAAAATATAACAAATTGATTGTCAATGTAATAAATATATTGTATCTTAGTGGAAGGAAATAAAAATTCCTTCGAATGCTATGGAAAGGCTAATTCACCAAATGCCACTTGTAGGGTTATGGTGTGGAGAAAGGAAAATGAGGAAGGAAAGCGAAGTCGCTGACGATAGCGCTGAATCGGTACCATGCGTAGCGGTGTAAACGGTACCATTGTAGCACTGCAATCGGTACCGTCATGACGCTGCAAACGGTACCACATACAGTCCTGTTTGATTTCGTGCAAAAGTAGATTATTTTTTCTTTCTCTGTCTCATGGACTC
>JBJEAY010000064.1:0-3474 GCA_051869575.1 Prevotella sp.
ATATTATAATTGATTAGTTCATCCTCAGCGTTGCAAAGCATCTTGTAAAGACGTGCCACTTCTTTCTCGAAGAACTTGATGACGTTGTTGGTTTCTCCGAAACGGAGTTGCTGGTATTGGCGTGCAAACACGTCGTTCAAGATGTCAAGTGTATTATAGGCAATACCTGCATCGTTGGCGCTATATCCGATATTGATAATATCACTCTTTGTGAACTGGGTGACCTTTAGTTTTGACGAGATGTTATTCAGTCCGAAATATGGATGATAATTAGTCAATCCAAAGATGAAATTATCCTGGGTCGGTTTCTCGTAGGCACGCAAGTTTGAGTAAGTGGCAGCCTCACTGTTTCTGTTGATAAGTCCCTTAACCTCAGCCGGTACCGAGGCGTTGAGCTGCTTGAAGTGCTCAGCCGAGATATAGTTGTTGTCCTTATTCTCATTACCATACATCATACAACGTGCGAAGAGTCGGAGCGACACTTCGTGCAGAGTGTTGTCGGTGGTGATGATAAGCATAAGGTTGTTGATATTTGTCTGAGAGTTACCTCCAGCGATACCCGATCCGCCCTCTATGTTATAACCGGTGATCATACCAGTATAAATAGTGGTGTTAGTGTCATACTGGCGTTCCATATCCCTTGTCAGGAACCATGCAATAACCAAAGCAATCAAAGGAAGGATTGCGAGATACCACCTAATGCGGTATAAAAATCTTACTATATATCTGAAAATGTCCATAGTCGTAAATTTTTATTGTTATTACTTCTTTTGTTTAGCTGCTTTTTTAGCTTCCTTTTCAGCCTTTTCCTGGGCCTTTTTGTCAGCTTTTTCCAATTCTTGATATCTCTTTTCCTCCTCCTCAGCTTCTTTCTTTATCTGCTTTTGGATGGCTTTGTTCTCTTTGGCAATTTGCTTGTCCGACTTGACAATTGTATCGTCGAGAGTGACATCAGTTGTTGTATTAGTGATGATAGGAGTATGTGTAAGAATTTCCAATGTCACGATGTCTGTTGTAATACTTGTCTGCAATTGCTGGTAGGCATTCACGGCACCGTTCTCCCTTGCCTTGGTGAGTGCAAAGTCGGCAATGCTCATTTCACCGTTATGGAATTGCTCCTGCGTCAACTGTCCCGCACCCTGATAGATGGCGGCGTTTTCGCTTGCCGTTTTCAGAGCAACGAGATCATTGGTGATTTTCACGTATAGAGTCACAATTTGCAGTTTAAGTTGGTCGTAGGCTATATCCTTTTTGATTCTGGCATCGTCAACTTCCAACTTCTTTCTTCTTACCGCAGCCTTAAGGTCAAGAATGTCCTCAAGTGGCACAGACAAGTTCACTCCCACGTTCCAATAGCTTTGCTCACTACCCTGGAACTGGTAGATCATATTGCTGCTAAGGTTGGACGAGTTGTTTCCCCACATATCAGTTTTGCCATATCCATAGCTGGCATGTCCTCTGACATAGGAGAAGATGTGTCTTTTCTGCTTTGACACTTCCGCCTGTGCTATTTCCTGCGCCTTGGCAAGGCTTAGGATTTGAGGGTTTGACTTTGCGTTCTCAAGAAGCACAGCCAATGGCGGAAGATGGAATCTAGAAAAGTCAATGGTACTGCCCTCGCTGGCGTCAAAGAAGCCAGCCGAGATACCGCTGTCGTTGTATTGTGCATTTGCCATCTGCACCGACATGGTTAATGCTGCAAATAATGCTATACGCTTAATACTCATTTTGTTCTTATTTTTGTGGTTATTTTTTACAATTATAGGTTTTTATACATCGTCTTTTTGAATAAAGGCGGTAAGAGTTTTGAAAATAATCTTCATGTCGAGAATGAAGTTGTAGGTCTGACCGTAGGTGATATCGAGTTGTTTACGTTCGTCAGCCGATAGTTTACCGCTGTCGCCACGTTTCTCCACCTGCCACAGTCCTGTGAGTCCGGCTGGTGCCATAAATCTGTCAATACTGTCGTCGCTTGTGAGCTTTTCCGCCTCGTAGAGTGGGAGAGGGCGGTTGCCCACCACCGACATGTCGCCTTTAAGAATGTTCACCAACTGTGGCAGTTCGTCGATACTGTACTTGCGGATGATATGTCCTACTTTTGTTATTCTCGGGTCGTTCTCGATTTTTACGAATGCGTTGTTGATGTCTTCATTCTTTTGTTTGTTGAAACTTGTTTCAGACACAACGAAATCGTCTCCCACGAGCATCACCTCATCGTCGCTGATGAGCATTTCGGCTGCCAATTCGTCGCCGACAGGGGTGTTGTCGTCAACGGCTGCGTCAAAATGTCCCACCGGCATTGGGTTTTCCTCCACCTTGTCACTGTATTGGTTTTGAGTTTTGCTCAGTTCTTTCAGCCTTTTGTCGGCATCCATGTACATGCTTCTGAATTTCAAGAAGTCAAACACGGTGTAGTTAGTCCCGACACGTTTTGATTTGAACATAATTGGTCCATCGCTTTCAAGCTTGATAGCAATGGCGGTTATTATGAACACCGGCGATAGGATAATCAGCGCTATCAGCGAGAACACAATGTCGAACGTCCTTTTCCAAATAGGTATTTTGAAATGAAGGATGTTTTTACCCGACGCCTTGTCATCGAAAAGGATATTCTCCCTGCTGGTGATAAACTGAATTTTCTTGTTTATCTCGGTGACTGATGATTCACTGTTCAATGTGTCGTTGATGCCGCACTTCTGATATGTGAGCCTTTCCTCGTTACTGAGTGTGTCAGTCAACAGGATGATATACAATCCAGGGCATTTCTTTTTGAGGTATGTAATAGAGGTGATGTCTTCACTTTTCACTCCTCTTTCGAAAAAGACGATGAAGTGTTCGTTCCTAACCCTTGGCACACACAATTTGGCAGCATCTTTGTAGGTGCTGGTCATCCTCACAATCTGTCCTGGGACATATTTGAGTTTGTCTCTTGTGTTGGGGTTCTTCCCTAAATATACGATACCAATCATATATATAATAATGTATTAGGGAGACTATATCAAGGCAGTATTTTCTTGACCCTGATTTTCAGCTCCATTGGATTGAAAGGCTTCACGATGTAATCTACTGCACCAATCTCAAGCAGACGTATGCGCTCGTTGGTGCTGTCCTCGCTGCTGAGCATGATGACAGGAATATGGCGGAAAAGCTCGTTCTGCTTTATCCACTCAAGAAAATCATCGCCGCGCATGCCGGGCATTCTGATGTCGGATATAATCAGGTCAGGCGTGTTGCCTGCTTGAAGCCATTTTACAGCCTGCAAACCATCAGGCAACCACTGCACGTCATAGTCACTCATAAGGTATATCGACAGCACTTTGGCTATCGTTTCCTTGTCGTCCAAGATTAATATTTTCTTCTTCATAATTATTGTGGTAATATATTACACGTGCAAAGGTATGAAAAAAAAATGAAACGTGGATGTTTTTTTGCATTTTTTTTAATAAAAAGGCAAAAAAAATTTTTTTTTGTCTA